>CAMLFJ010000251.1 GCA_946479205.1 uncultured bacterium
GAGCGGACCCGGCCGTTCCGCGAGGCGCTCGGCCGGGGCGCTCCCGCCACGGAGCTGGTGGACGACGCCCTGATCGACGCCCTCGCGGTGGCGGGCACGCCCGAGCATTGCCGGCGGCAGCTCGCGGGCTGGGCCGAGGCGGGGCTGGACGCGCCGATCGCGGTCCTGCCGCGGGAGGTCGACATGACCGAGCAGATCGCGCTCTACGCCGAGACCGCGGTGCCGGCGTGGAAGGCGCTGAGGTAGGCGGCATGCGATTCGGCGTCCACATCCCGACCTGCATCGAGGGCATGATGTATCCGATCCCGTTCGCGAAGCCGTCGGATATCCTGCCGACCGCGCTGCTGTGCGAGCGGCTCGGGTTCGACTCGGTGTGGGGCAACGACCACATGACGACCCAGCGCTACGTGCAGAAGGAGTTCCCGGATCCGCCGAACTTCTTCGAGCCGCTGATGACGTTCGCCTACTGTGCCTCCCGCACGACGCGGCTCCGGTTCGCCACCGGCATCATCGTGCTGCCGATGCGGAACATGCCGGTGCTCGCCAAGCAGGTGGCGACGCTCGACCAGCTCTCGGGGGGACGGGTCATCCTCGGAGTGGGCACCGGCGCCTACCGAGAAGAGTACGAGGCCCTCTTCCCCGACGCCAAGAGCGCGCGCCGCGGCACGATCGTGGACGAGGGGATGCAGGCGCTACGCCTGCTCTTCACCGAGCGTCGGGCGACCTTCCGGGGGAGCGCGGTGCATTTCGAGGAGGTCGAGTGCTTCCCGAAGCCGGTGCAGGACCCGATGCCGATCTACGCCGGGGGTAATCATCCCGAGGTCCGGCGTCGCGCCGGGCAGTACGCCCAGGGCTGGATGCCCGCGGTGCTCTCCCCGGAGGAGATCGAGCGCGGCGTCGCCGACATCCACCGCGCCGCGGCGGCGGCGGGTCGGGATGGCTCGGCGATCGACATCGCCCCGCAGTTCGCGGTGTCCATCGGCCGCACCCACGACGAGGCGGTCCGGCGCTTCCGCGCCTCCCAGCTCTTCAAGCACCTGGAGTCGCTGAAGCGGTCGACGCTGCGGGAGCAGACGGGTGGATTCGATCAGCGCAATCTGATCGGCAGCCCGGCCGAGATCTCCGAGCGAATCCGGGTCTATGAGCGAGTCGGGGTCACCACCCTGTCCGGCATGCTGTTCGTGGCCGGCTCGGTCGCCGAGATGCAGGAAGCCATCGAGCTGTTCGGTCAGGAAGTCCTTCCCAATTTCAGGAGGTAGCAAATGGATCCGCACGTGAAATCGCGGCTCACCCGGGTGCTGGACGCCGAAGGGCTGGACGCCCTCATCGCCAGCACCCCCGAGAATCTCCAGTACGTCACCGGATTCCGCTCGATCGCCCACGCCCTCTTCCGCGGCCTCGAGCTCTATGGCGTGTTCACGCGCCAGGGGGTGGGTCTCGTCATTCCGTTCATCGACGCGACCGGGGTCTCCGCCGACGGCATCACGGTGGATCGGCTCGCTTGCTACGGGAAGTTCTTCTTCAACTACGCCGACTCGCCCGGCCCGGTCGGGGCGCGGGTGCGCGAGATCACGAGCGCCCCCGCCGCGGGACCCGGGGAGGCGCTCCGGGACGTGCTGGGCGGCTTCGGCGCGCTCGGGAAGCGGATCGCCCTCGACGAGGCGGGCGTCCTGCCCGCGACGTGGCAACGGCTCGGCGAGCAGCTCGGGGGGAGCTCGGTCGTCCCCGGCTACGCGTCGTTCCGGACGGCCCGGATGGTCAAGAGCGCGGAAGAGGTGCGCCGGCTCGAGCGGGCCGCCCTGATCGCGGAGGATGGGATCGCGGCCATCCTCGGCATGCTCAAGCCCGGGGTCACCGAGCGTGAGGCCGCCACCGCGTTCGAGCAGGAGGTCCTGCGCAAGGGTGCCCAGCCGTTCTTCACCGTCGTGACCATGGGCGAGCGGGCGGCCCTGGCCGACGTCTACGCGTCCGAGCGCGCGCTCGCGCCGGGTGATCTCATTCGCTTCGACCTGGGCTGCGTGTACCAGGGCTACCGCTCCGACATCTCGCGTACCGCGGTGCTCGGCCGGCCCAGCGACAAGCAGCTCCGCTACTACAACGCGGCCCGGGACGGGGAGATCGCGGCCATCGCGGCCATGAAGCCGGGAGTCCCGGTCAGCCAGATCTTCGAGACCGCGATGCGGGTGACGCGCGAGCACGGGATGCCGCACTACGAGCGGCACCACGTCGGCCACGGCATCGGGCTCGAGCCCTACGATCCGCCCACCATCAATGCGGCGACCCACACCGCGCTGGAGCCCGGCATGGTCTTCTGCGTGGAGACCCCCTACTACGAACATGGCTGGGGCGGCGTCCAGGTCGAGGACGCCGTCGAGATCACCGCCGGCGGTGTCCGCCGGCTCACCCAGTCGAGCCAGGAGCTGGCGATTCTCGGCTGAAGAGCCGAGCAGCCGAGCGAGGAGAGAGCGATGACACGGATGCGGCGAGGCACGATCGGAATCGCAGTCGGATTGCTGCTGTTGCTGCTCGGAGGAGAGCGGCCGGGGGTGCAGGCGCAGGGCGGGCCCCCGATCAAGGTGGGATTCTCCTCCGCGATGACCGGCCCCTCGGCGATCACCGGCGAGGGCGTGAAGTGGGCGGCGCAGATGCTCGCCGACGAGTACAACGCCAAGGGCGGCATCATGGGCCGGAAGATCGAGGTGTACTTCGGGGACAACGCGGGCACCCCGGGCGAGGCGGTCAGCGCGGTGCGCCGGCTCGTCGACGTGGACAAGGTGGACGTGATCGTGGGGCAGACCCACAGTGGCGCCTGCCTGGGGGCGCTGCCCATCGTCAAGGAGCTGCAGGTGCCGATGGTGATCGAGGCGTGCAGCAATCCCAAGATCCGCGAGCTCATCGGCAAGACGGTCAACGAGTGGGCGTTCCGGGTCAACCCCGACGACATCATGCTCGCCAACCAGTTCGCCAAGTACATCGCCCAGTCGACCAAGACGGTGTCGATCTTCGCCCAGAACGACGATTTCGGGCGCGGCGCGGCCGCGGCCTACGACGCCGCGTTCAAGAAGACCGGGATCAAGCTGGTCAGCACCGAGTTCTTCGACCGGGGGCAGGCGGACTACCGTCCGGTGCTCACCCGGGTGAAGCGGGCCAACCCCGAGGCGGTGCTGCTGGTCATGCTGGCCAGCGAGGGCAGCGTGTTCATGCGCCAGTTCCGGGAGGTCGGGCTGACCCAGAAGCTCTTCGCCCGGGGCAGCATGGCCACCGTCGAGTTCCTGCATCAGGTGAAGGACAGCCCGTCGATCGCCGACGGCCTCGTCGAGGCCACCTACTGGACGCCGGCGCTCGATCCGGCGTGGGAGAAGCAGTGGCTCGAGCGCTGGAAAGTGCCGGTGCGCGTCCACGGCAGCCTGGCCGCGATCGCGTTCCGCTACGCGCTGGCGCCCGCGATCGAGCAGGCGATCAAGAAGACGGGCAAGGCGGACCGCGCCGCGATCCGCGACGCGCTGGAGACGGTCGACGTGGCCGACACCCCGGTGGGCCGGATCCGGTTCGACGACACGCACCAGGCGTTCATCAACATGCTCCTCGTGCAGATCAACGGCGGGCAGCTCAAGGTTCTCGAGAAGATCGTGATCCAGCCGTAGCGGAAGCTTGGGCGATCTCGTCGAGCAGCTGATCCACGGCCTCACCCTGGGCTCGCTCTATGCCATGGTGGCCACCGGCCTGGCCCTGATGTTCGGGGTGGTGCGGCTCGTCAACTTCGCCCACGGCGAGTTCTACATGCTGGGCGGCTACGCGTTCTGGTACGCGTACCGCGTGCTGGGGCTGCCGTATCCGGTGGCGGGCGTGGCGGCCGCGGCGGCCACCGCCGCGTTCGGGCTCGCCTACGAGCGTACCGTGATCCGGACGATCCTGGCCCGGACGTGGCACGTCCAGCTCATCGCCACGCTCGCCACCTCCATCACCCTCACCAATCTGGCCATCATCGTATTCGGCACCCAGCCCAAGGAGGTGCCGACCGCGCTGTCCTCCGCGATCGCCGAGGTGGGCGGCGTCCGGCTCGCCTGGCAGCGGCCGCTGGTGCTGGTCGCCGCGGTGGCCGTCTTCGCGGGGCTCGAGTGGTTCGTGACCCGCACCAAGCTCGGTAAGGCGATGCGGGCCATGTCCCAGAACCGGGAGGCGTGCGCGGTGGTCGGAGTGGACGTGCAGCGGGTGGCCCTGGCCACCTTCGGGCTCTCCGCCGCGCTCGCCGGGGGGGCCGCCGCGCTGGTCTCGCCCCTCTTCAACATCTTCCCGGACGTGGGCGCCCTGCTCACCCTCAAGGCCTTCGCGGCGGTCATCGTCGGCGGCTTCGGCTTCGTCAAGGGTGCCATCGCGGCCGCCTTCCTCATCGGGGTGGCCGAGTCGCTGGCCGCCGGCTACCTCTCGTACGCCTACAAGGACGCGATCGCGTTCGTGGTCATGGTAGCGGTGTTGCTGGTGAGGCCGCAGGGGCTGTTCGGCCGACGGATCGGGATCTGACGGTGGGCGCCCTGCGCTGGGGCCTCGGGGGGATATTCCTCGTCGCGATCCCGTGGATGGTCGCGGCGGTGGCCCCCGGTCAGCAGCGGTACATCCTGCACGTGCTGATCTTCACCGCTACTCATGAAGATGCCCTCGCGCTCGTCGTGGTGGTGACGTCGCGGCTCGTCCGCCGGCCGGAGCCGCTCGGGCGGCGGATGGGGATCTGACCGTGCGCGTGCTACGCCTGAGCCTCGGGGGGACGTTCCTCGTCGCGATCCCGTGGATGGTCGCGGCGGTGGCCCCCGGTCAGCAGCGGTACATCCTGCACGTGCTGATCTTCACCGCGCTCTACGGGGCCCTCGCGCTGAGCTATGACCTGGTCGTGGGCCACGTCGGCAGCCTCTCCCTGGCCCACCCCGCCTTCTTCGGCATCGGCGCCTACACCGCGGCCCTCCTGGGCACCGAGGCCCGCTGGTCCTTCGCGGCCGCGCTGCCCGCCGGCGTCGCCGCGGCCGGCCTGATGGCGCTCGCGGTGGGGGTGCCGATGTTCCGGCTGACCGAGCACAGCTTCGCGATGGGCACCCTCGGCTTCGCCCTCGTGGCCCAGATCGTGGCCACCAACTGGGTCGAGTTCACCCGTGGGCCGCTCTGCGTGACCGGGATCCCCAAGCCCGAGCTCGGACCGCTCCGGATCGCCACGCTCCCCGCGTTTTACTGGATGGGACTCACCGCGGTGGGCCTGACCGGACTCCTCTATCACGGGCTCACCACCGGCCGGCTCGGCCGTGCCTTCCACGCGGTGCGCGACAACGAGATGCTGGCCTCCGCCGCGTCCATTCATCCGCTGAAGTACCGCATGCTGGCCTTCGTCATCGGGGGGGCGGTGGCGGGCGGCGTGGGCGCCCTCTTCACGTCCTACGTGGGCGTGCTCTGTCCGACCGAGCTGGCGGTGAGCCTGAGCGTCAACCTGCTGGTGATGCTGTTCCTCGGCGGCGTGGGCAGCCTGCGGGGCGTCGTGGTCGGCGCCGTCGCGTTCACCGCGCTGCCGGAGATCCTCCGCATGGAGATCGGAAGAGCGTCGTGTAGGGAAAGAGTGTAGATCTCGGTGGT
>CAMLFJ010000252.1 GCA_946479205.1 uncultured bacterium
AGCGACGGCGGGATCGTGAGGCCGAGGGCCTTGGCGGTCTTGAGGTTGATGACCAGCTCGAACTTCGTCGGTTGCTCGACGGGCAGGTCGCCGGGCTTGGTGCCTTTCAGAATCTTGTCCACGTAGGTCGCGGCGCGCCGAAACAAATCAGCCAGGTTCGCTCCATAGGCCATGAGGCCCCCACCATCGACAAAATCCCTCGACGGGTACACCGTCGGCAGCCGGTGCTTTGCCGACAAGTCCACCAGGCGTCTTCGCTCGCTGTTGAAGATGGCGCCTCCCCACACCGCCAGCGCGCCTGCGCGCGCCCTGGTCACATCCAGGAAGGCCCGGTCGAAATCGTCGGGACCGTGCGCCTTGACGAATTGAAGCCGCACCCCCAGCGCCCGCGCTGCGGCTTCTGCTCCCTGCAGCATGTCCTGGTCCGTGTGCTCCCCGGCGGCATCTGGCTGCCACAGGACCGCGACCTGACTGACTCCCGGAACAGCCTGCTTGAGCTGCTCCAGACACTTGCCGATGAGCTCCGGGGCGAGGTTGGACAACCCCGTGACATTGCCGCCAGGGCGCGCAAGGCTGGTGACGAGCCCGTCCGTGACCGGATCGGTAGCCGAACTGAAGACAATGGGGAGGGTCCTCGTCGCTTGCTTGGCGCCCAGGGCGGTGGGTGTGCCCCCTCCGGTGACGATGACATCAACCTTGAGCGCAACCAGTTCGGCCGCAAGAGCCGGGAGCCGCTCGAGCTTCCCCTCGGCAGATCGGTATTCAATCACGACGTTGCGGCCCTCGACGTAGCCGAGGTCACGCAGTCCTTGGAGGAAGGCATCCCGCAGGTGGGGGTTAGCGCCCGGGTTGAGCTGCAGGAAGCCTATTCGAGGGACCTTGCCCGCCGGCTGCGCCTCGGCGTCGAGCGGCGTGGCGAGGAGGCCACCCGCGATGCCCGCAATGAAAGCGCGTCGCGGTATCTCGCGTGAGCAGGTGATGTCCATGTCGTCTCTCGTGGGGTCCGGCCGCGAGTCTACCAGCCTCGGCGGGCGTGGGGAGGCCGGACGTGTGCCTGCTGCCTGGCGCCTGGCGTGCGCCACTGTGCGCCGCGAGGTATAGCATAATGCCGCATGCACGGAGCCCAGGGACTCGATGCCAGATTGGGCCGACAGCTGGTCCTGGACGAGCTGTTCGACCTCACGCTCTACCAGTCCCTGCTGCGGGTGGCGCCGCCCGCCCTCCGGCCGATTCTCGAGCAGCTCATTCCGATCGAGACGCGCCACTACGGATTCTGGCAGGAGTTCTTCGGCCTGAAGATCACCACGCTCGATCTGCCGCGGCGCCTGAAGCTCGCGCTCCTGGTGGGTCTCGCGCGGCTGCTCGGGGCGCCGGGCATTCACCTGATCCTGGAGGCCATCGAGGTCTACGGGGTCCGCAAGTACCTCGCGGTGTGGCGGCAGTACGAGGGGGGGCCACTGGGCGCGGCGGTCCGGGGCATCCTGGAGGACGAGTTCAAGCACGAGGACGCGGTGGTCATGGCGGACTCCGAGCGCCAGGTGAGTCCCCAGCGGGTGCGCGACATCTTTCTCGGCCTGAACGACGGCCTCGTGGAGATCCTGGGGGCGGTCAGTGGCTTCTTCGGGGCGTTCACCAGCACGACGACCGTGCTGGTCGCCGGGATAATGGTGGGTGTCGCGGGCGCCTTCTCCATGGGGGCGGGCGCCTATCTCGCGGGGAGCTCCGAGGCCGAGGTCCGCGATACCGAAGTGAGGCGCCGCCGGTTCCTCGGCGAGGCCGAGGCCACGGAGGGATCCGCGGACACCCCGCTGGCCTCGGGCGTGTGGGTCGGGGTGAGTTACGTGATCGGGGCGGTGGTGCCGATCCTGCCGGTGCTGTTCGGCGCCCGGACGCTCCTGCCGTCCCTGGTGGTGGCCGGAGGTGTGATCGTCATCGTCTCCGCGATCCTCGCCTTCCTCTCCGGCATGAACGTCAAGCGGCGGATCCTGCTGAACCTGGCCATCATGGCGGCGGCGGTGGCGATCAGCTACCTCATCGGGCTGGTCGCCCAGTCGGTGTGGGGCGTCAGCGTATGAGGCGCCGCCTCAGGCCGTGACGGCGCGGGGGCGCCGCCACATGGCCGCGCGCCACCGGACCGCGATCAGCGCGGTGAAGACCAGCCCCAGCGCGGCCAGCACGGTGACGGTGAGCGGGTAGCCGATCCGCTCGATCAGCGCGCCGGAGGCGATCAGCCCGATCGGCAGGCCGTAGACGCAAAGCGAGCGCACGCCCATGACCCGCGCGCGGAAGCCCGGGCCCGAGGCGGTGAGGAGCGTCGCGGTCATCGAGATCATCGCCACGCTCTGCACGAAGCCGGTGGCGAGGAGCACGAGCAGGCCTCCGCCCAAGGTCGGCACGTGCGCGAAGACGAGCAGGAGCCCGTACCACAGCACGGTATGCACGAGCGTGTAGCGCTCCGGGTGGGCGGGCCCGCCGGTGACCACCATCGCGATCGAGGCCAGCAGCGCTCCGAACGAGAACGCGGCGGCCAGCCAGCCCAGCCCGGTCGCGTCCACCTGGTACACACGCTGCGCGATGTAGGGCAGCAGGCCGCCCGAGGCCGGGTAGGCGGTGAGGTTGATCAGGAACGCGAGCCACATCGGGGCCAGGAGCTGCGGCCGGCTCAGGATGTGCGCGACCCCGTTCTTCAGGTCACCCCATCCCCAATCCCTCTCCCCCGAGAGGGGGAGAGGGTAGGGAGAGGAGGCGGCGAAATCCGGCACCGGCCGCGCCCGCGCCACCCCGAAGGTCAGCGCCAGGCTCGCCAGGTAGAAGCACGTCACGAACAGGTACGTGAGCCCGATCCCCAGCATCGTGGACAGCCCCGCGCCCGCGAGCGCCCCGCCCACCCGCGCCGAATCCATGGTGGCCCGGGACATGCCGAGCGCGCCCATCAGGTGGTCGGGCGGAATCGTCTCGCCGATCAGGGCATTGCGCATCACGAGATCGTTCGGGCGCACGACGCCATTGAGCGCGGCCAGCGCGATGGCCCAGGCGGGGGTCAGCCGGCCGGTGAAGGCCAGGAGCATCACGGCCAGCGCGAGCGCGGCGTAGGTCGCGCGCATCGCGCAGAGCATGAGGCGGCCGCCCACCCGGTCGCCCAGCACGCCGAACATGGGCGCGGCGAGGGTGCCCAGGAACTGGGCCGAGCCGAAGAGGGTGAGCAGCAGCACCGAGCCGGTCTGGACCATCACGTACCAGCCCAGGATGAGCGTCTCCATCTCGAACGCCCAGGAGGTGAGGAGATCGGCGGGCCACTGGAAGCGGAAGCTGCGGACGCGGAAGGCGGCGAGGATCAAAGAGCGCCGGCGACCTCCTTCATCCATCGGCGCACGAAGGCGCGCGGATCCGGCACGAAGCCGGTGATCATGAACTGACGCGCCCCCGCCCCCATCGCGCGCCGGAGCTGGGCCACACAGTCGGCGGGGCTGCCCGCGACCGCGAATCGATCCGCCAGGAACTCGGTGAGGTCCCAGCGGTCGGGCAGGCTCGCGTTGGCGGCGCCCGGGATCTCGTGGTGGTGCGCGTTGTACTCGCGCTGGAGCGCGCGGATCTTCTCGTGCAGGTCGGGCGGCACCCCCTTGCCCTCGAGGGTGAACCGGAAGGCGTGGTTGGCGCTCGCGGCCAGCGCCATCTTGATCGGCTCGATCGCGGCGGCCCGCGTGTCGGCCAGGCTGGTCTTGGCGAACCACCAGACGTCGACGTCGTCGAGCGTGCGCCCGGCCGCGCGCGCGCCGCGCTCGATCGCGGCGAGCGAGAGGGCGATCACCTCCGGGGTGAGGCCGAGCCCGCAGATCACCCCGTCGGCCACGCGGCCGGCCAGCTCGAGCGTGCGCGGGCCCTCGGCGGCCAGGTAGATCGGCACGCGACGGGTCGCGCGGTGCACGCGCCAGGGCCGCCCGCCGCGATCCACCGTCTCGCCGGTGGTCAGCCGGCCGAGCATCGCGATCGAGTCCTCGAGGCCGGCGAGGGTGGCCGGCGGCGCGCCGATCGTGTAGATCGCGCTGTCGCCCGAGCCCAGGCCGAGGACCGCGCGCCCGCCCGCCAGCTCGTCCACGCTGGCGATGGCGCTCGCGGTGACCACCAGGTGCCGGGTCAGCGGATTGGTGACGAGCGGCCCCAGCTTCACGCGCCGGGTGTTGAGGGCGGCCAGCGTCAGCGCGACGTAGAGCTCGCGGAAGACCGACTGGGAGTCGGCCACCCCGAGCCAGTCGAAGCCGCTGGCCTCGGTCTCGCGGCACAGCCCGCCGAAATCGGTGAGCGACTCGGGCAGCAACACGATGCCGAACCGCGCCGTCGCGGGGATCATGGTCGGCCACACCCTAGCACCGACCACGGCTTGACGTCTCCGGAATTGGGGCGCAGACTTCGCGGTGCCGCCGTGGTGGCGGTGATTCCGGGCGCCCAACCAGCTCAGCCAAGGCACGAGGAGATCGGCGATGATCTACGAGTTCCGGACCTACACGCTCAAGCCCCGCAGTCTGGCCGAGGTGGAGAAGCGCTACGCCGAGGCCTACGAGTACCGGAAGAAGTACTCGCCGCTGACCGCCTTCTGGCACACCGAGATCGGCCCGCTGAACGAGATCATCCACGTGTGGGGCTACCGGGACCTCGCGGAGCGCGCGCGCATCCGCGCCGAGGCGTCCAAGGACGCGAACTGGCCGCCCAAGATCCGCGACTTCGTCATCGACCAGGACGTGGAGATCCTGACCCCGCTGTCCTTCGTCCCCGACATCACGCCGGGCACGATGGGCCCGATCTTCGAGATCCGGCGCTACAGCCTCATGGCGGGCTCGCTGCCCGGCGTCGCGAAGCGCTGGGAGGGCGCCATCGGCGAACGGATCAAGCTCTCGCCGCTGGTGCTGGCCGCGGGGGTGGAGTTCGGGGCCGCGAACCGGTTCGTCCACATCTGGGCCTACAAGAGCATGGACCAGCGGCTGGCCGTCCGGGAGCAGGCGCGCAAGGCCGGAATCTGGCCGCCCGCGGGCGGCGGCGACGAGCTGCTCGCGCAGTCGAGCAAGATCGTCATGCCGTCGGCGTTCTCGCCGCTGCAGTAGGGAGGCGACGATGCCGCCGACCAAGCTCGCCCACCTGGTCTTCCAGACCAACCGCCTGCCCGCGATGCGGGACTGGTACTGCACGGTCCTGGACGGGCGGGTGATCTACGAGAACCCGAATCTTTCGTTCGTGACGTACGACGACGAGCATCATCGCGTGGCCTTCATCGATTTCGGTCCGCTCGCCACCCGGGACCTGTCGGGGGGCGACCTCCGATACCGGCCCACGGATCAGCCGGGCCTCCATCACGTCGCGTTCACGTTCGGCTCCATGGGCGAGCTGCTCGGCAACTACGAGCGGCTCGCCGCGCGGGGCATCCGCCCGTTCCGCTCGATCAACCACGGGCCGACGACCTCCATGTACTACGTCGATCCCGACGGCAACCGCGTCGAGCTGCAGATCGACAACTTCGCCACCGCGGAGGAAGGGCAGGCCTGGATGCTCTCGCCCGCCTTCGACCG
>CAMLFJ010000253.1 GCA_946479205.1 uncultured bacterium
ACCGCGCTGCCGATGGCGGTCATGAGCGGGGAGCCGTTGAAGGTGCCGCCCTGGTCGCCGTACTCGAAGCAGCACACGTGCTCCGCGGCCAGCAGGGCCGCGAGCGGCACGCCGCCCCCCAGTCCCTTGCCGAGGGTCAGGATGTCGGGCTCGACCCCCGCGTGCTCGAAGGCGAAGAAGCGCCCGGTCCGGCCGATGCCGGTCTGGATCTCGTCGAGGATCAGGAGCAGGCCGGTCTCCTTCGTCAGGGTCCGGAGCCCGCGGATGAAGTCGTCGCCCGCCGGGTAGACGCCGGCCTCGCCCTGGATGGGCTCGAGCATGACCGCCACCGTGCGGGGGGTGATGGCGCGCTTCACCGCGTCCAGGTCGCCGAGGGGCACCTTGGTGAAGCCACTGACCTTGGGCTCGAAGAGCGCCTCCCACGCGGGCTTGCCGGAGGCGGCCATGGTGGCCAGCGTGCGGCCGTGGAAGCCGTGATCCATCGTGATGATCTCGTGGGCGCCGTCGCGGTGGCGGGCCCCCCACTTCCGCGCGAGCTTGATCGCGCCCTCGTTGGCCTCCGCGCCGCTGTTGCAGAAGAAGACCTCGGCGAGGCCGGCGCGATCGGCGAGCAGGCGCGCCAGCCGCGCCATCTCCGCGTTGTAGTAGGCGGGGCTGCAGTTGATCAGCCGCCGGGCCTGGAAGGCGATCGCCTCGGTCATCACGGACGGGGAGTGCCCGAGGCAGTTCACCGCCCAGCCCTGCACGAAGTCGAGGTAGGTCTTGCCCTCCTCGTCCTGGAGCCAGGAGCCGTGGCCCTCCACCATGACCACGGGGGGCCGGTCCGCCACCTTCATGACTGCCGTCAGATCGGTGCTCATGCTGTCCTCTCTTCGTGGGAGTGGCCGGCCTCGCTCAGGGCATAGGGGCGCTCGGCGCGCCGCTCCATGAGCCGGTCCGGGTGGCGCGCGTCGCGGAAGCCGTGCTGGCGGTAGAGCCCGTGGGCGTCCCGCGTGAACAGGGTCCAGAGGCGCAGGTTCTGTAGCTCCGGGTGACTCGTGATGCAGGCCATGATCCGCTTGCCGATGCCCCGGCCGCGGTCGCGGTCCAGCACGAAGACGTCGCAGACGTAGGCGAACGTGGCGCGGTCGCTGATGACGCGGGCGAACCCCACCTGCCGGCCGCCGTCGAACGCGCCGAAGCAGATCGAGTGGCGGATGGACCGCTCCATGACCTCGCGCGGAATCCCGGTGGCCCAGTAGGACGACCCGGCGAGGAAGTCGTGGATCGCGTCGAGGTCGAGCCGCGCGGGATCGGTGGTGACCAGGATGCCGCCGTCGTGCCGCTCGTGGTGCATGCGCCTCACGCTCCCTTCCGGGCCGCGAGGGGGGCGCGCAGCCGCCGCTCGAGGAGCCGGGCGGCGGCCGGCCCGGTGGCGGCCACGAACACGGTGTCGTCGCCCGCGATGGTGCCGACCACCTCGGGCAGCAGGGCCTCGTCGAGGACGCGGGCGAGGGGATGGGCCCCCGCGGGCGGCGTGCGGATCACCACGAGCGAGGCGGCGGCCCGCACCGAGAGCACGAACTCGCCCAGCGTCCGCTCGAGCGCGGAGCGCCGGGTCTCCGCGGGCACGAAGGCGCCGGCGGGGGTGGTCACGTAGCCGGTCGGGGTCTTGGCGAGCCCGAGGGTCTTGAGGTCACGGGACAGCGTCGGCTGGGCCACCGCGATCCCGCGCCGCCGCAGCCGGCGCTGGAGCTCCTCCTGCGAGCGCACCCCGCCCTGCCCGACGAGGGCGAGGATCTCCCGCCGCCGCCGCCCGGTCTCTCCGCCTTCCGGTGCATATATATTTTTCATGATGAATATTAATACACCGACGACCGCCGCGCGGTCAAGCCCGTTCTTCCCGCCCGCGGTTGCGCGGGCGGCGGCGGCTGGGATAGCGTGGACGGGCGATGTCGAGACGCGCGTGGGCGTGGGGCGTGCCGGCCGCGGTGCTCGTGCTGGCCGCGCTCGCCGGGCTCTACGCCGTGTCCACCCCGCGCTACGCGCTCTATCGCCTGGGGGTGGCGATGCAGGCCCACGACGTGGCGGCGGCCGAGCGCTACTTCGACGTGGAGCGGATCGCGGACGGGGCCACCGAGGTGATCGTGGCCGACTACCTCGCGCGCCAGCCCGAGCCCACCAGCGCGGCCGAGACGGCGGGGCGCCAGCTCACCGCCAGCGTGGCCAAGCGCCGGCTACGGCCGCAGGTGATGACGCGGGTGCGTCTCGAGATCCGGCGGAGCGTGGAGCGGGCGGGCGTCCAGGCCACCGCCCTCGCGCTGCCGGTGGGAGCCGTCGCGGTCTTCCGCGCGTTCCAGATCTCGAGCGCGGGGCCGGACGTCTGGGTCACCTACCGCGATCCCACCCAGGGCCCGGTCCGGTTCCGGATGAGCCGCCAGGGCGGCCGCGGCTGGCAGATCAGCGAGCTCGACCCCGAGTGGGTGCGCCGCCGGACGCAGGAGGAGCCGCCGCGGATCCGCTGATCCGGTCCGCGATCAGCCCGGTCACCACGTTGCGGAGCAGCCGGAGCCCGACGTCGCCCTCGAGCGACATGATGGACTCGGGATGGAACTGCACCGCGGCCAGCGGCAGGTGCACGTGCTCCACCGCCATCACCACGCCGTCGTCGCTCTCCGCGGTCACCTCCAGCACGGACGGCAGCTTCTCGCGGATCGCGAAGAGGGAATGGTAGCGGCCCGCGGTGAACTCGCCCGGGAGGCCGGCGAAGAGGCGCCCGCCGCGGACCTGGATGCGCGAGGCCTTGCCGTGCATCGGGTAGTCGAGGACGCCCAGCTCGCCGCCCAGGTGCTCGACCAGGCCCTGCAGTCCCAGGCAGACCCCGAACGTGGGGATTCCGCGCGCGAGCAGCGCCTTCAACGTGCCGGACAGATCGAAATCGCTCGGGGTGCCGGGGCCGGGCGAGAGCACCACCAGGTCGGGGCGCAGCTCGTCGAGCACGCTCGCCGGGAAGCCGGCCCGCCGCGTCGTGACCTCGGCGCCGGTCTGGCGGAGATAGTTCGCGAGCGTGTGGACGAAGGAATCCTGGTGGTCCACCAGGAGCACGCGCCGGCCCGCCCCGCCGCGCGGGGCCTCGACCCGCGCGCCCGCCTCCACCCCGCGGGGGCGACGGAGAGCGTCGAGGAATGCGGAGGCCTTCAGCCGCGTCTCCTCCTCCTCGGCGTCGGGGTCGGAGTCGTAGAGGAGCGTGGCCCCGGCCCGCACCTCGGCCGCGCCGTCCTTGACCCGGATCGTGCGGAGGGTGAGCCCGGTATTGAGGTTGCCGTCGAAGCCGAGCAGGCCGACCGCGCCGCCGTACCAGGCGCGGGGCGACCGCTCGTGGTCCTCCAGGAACTGCATGGCCCACGCCTTCGGCGCGCCGGTGACGGTGACCGCCCACGTGTGCGCGAGGAAGGCGTCGAGCGCGTCGAAGCCGGGCCGCAGCCGGCCCTCCACGTGGTCCACGGTGTGGATGAGCCGCGCGTACATCTCGATCTGACGGCGGCCGATCACCCGCACGCTGCCCGGGACGCAGATGCGCGACTTGTCGTTGCGGTCCACGTCGGTGCACATCGTGAGCTCCGACTCGTCCTTGGCCGAGTTGAGCAGGGCCTGGATCTGGGCCGCGTCCGCGATGGCGTCGCGGCCGCGCGCGATCGTGCCCGAGATCGGGCAGGTCTCCACGCGGTCGCCGTCCACCCGCACGTACATCTCGGGGGAGGCGCCCACCAGGTACTCCGCGTCGCCCAGGTTCATCAGGAACCCGTAGGGGGCGGGGTTGCGCTCGCGCAGGCGGCGGAAGAGCTCCGACGGCGGCGAGGGGCAGGGCTCGAAGAAGGTCTGGCCGGGGACCACCTCGAAGAGATCGCCGCGCTTGAAGGCCTCGCGGGCCACGCGGACGACCGCCGCGTACGCGCCGGGCTCGTGGTCGCCCGTCCGGGGCACCGTCGCGGCCCCCGCGAACGGGCGCGCGGCCGCCGCCGCGCGGGGCAGGCCGGCGGTGGCGCGGCCGCCCACCTCGAAGTCGTAGCGCCGCCGCTGGGCTACCTCGCGGCGGTGGTCCACGATGAGCAGCTCGTCGGGGAGGTAGAGGACGAGATCGCGCTGGTCGGCCGGGCGCGGCAGCCGCGGGCGGATCGGCTCGAACTGGAACGCGAGGTCGTAGCCGAAGGCGCCGTAGAGCCCGAGGTGCGGCTCCTCGGGGTGGCGGAAGAGCGCGATCAGCGCACGGAGCAGCGAGAAGACCGACGGCTGGCGGCTCCGGTCTTCTTCCGCGAAACCCGCCGCGTGCACGCGCGCGGTCACCGCCACCGCGTCGTCGGTCCGCTCGAAGTCCTCGATCTGATCGAGGCCCTGGAGCGCCTGGGCGATGGCGGGGAGCAGGACGAGGCCCCGGGGATTGAGCGCCTCCGCGCGGAGCCGGCGGCCGCGGGCCACCAGCGCGAGCGGCGGATCCACGAAGCCCATGTCCCACCGCGTGTAGCGGCCGGGATACTCGTAGCTCGATGCGAGGAGCGCGCCGCGGCGTGCGTCGAGGGCGTCCACGACCGGCTCGATCGCGTTCGCCATCGGGATGGGCTCGACGGTCCGGTGGACGCGGATGCCCCCGCCGGTGAGGTAGCTGTCGCTGGTCATGGCCGGAATCTCCCTTTCCCAAGGAGCCGGCTCCCAGGCGGGGCGGGAGAACACAGAAGCCGCCCCAGCCTGGGGGCGGCTCCGGTCTCGCCTAGGTCACTCGCGCACGTGCTTGAGCCGGCGGGCCCGCCCCTCAGGGGGAGGGCCACCACCAGGACCAGGCACCGGCACGCGTCGATTTCACGAGCCGAAGAGTCGCAGAGACCGGCGCGCCTGTCAATGGGGCCGGGAATGGCTTGACTCACCGCGCGCCTCTGTGTTACTCCAACCTCCGGGCCGCTGCAGCTCCTCCCAATCCGGTCCCCACGAGGTCACCATGGCGCAAGTCGTTGGATTCATTGGGCTTGGTATCATGGGTCGTCCCATGGCCAAGAACCTGCTAAAGGCCGGATATCCACTGGTTGTCCACAGCCGGAGCCAGGGGCCGGTGCAGGAGCTGGTCGGGGCAGGGGCCAAGTCGGCCTCGAGCCCGAAGGACGTCGCGGCCCGGTCCGACGTCATCATCACCATGCTGCCGAACTCGCCGGACGTGGAGCTGGTGGCGCTCGGCAAGGACGGCCTGATCGAGGGCGTCAAGCGCGGGCAGCTCTTCGCCGACATGTCCACGATCTCGCCGCTGGTCTCCCAGAAGGTCGGCAAGGCGCTCGGCGCCAAGGGCGTGCGCATGCTCGACGCGCCGGTCTCGGGCGGCGAGAAGGGGGCGATCGACGCCGCGCTGTCCATCATGGTGGGCGGCGAGAAGGCCGACTTCGACGCGGCGCTGCCCGTCCTCCAGGCCCTCGGCAAGACCATCACCCACCTGGGGCCGCTCGGCGCGGGCGGGTTCACCAAGCTTGCCAACCAGATCATCGTGGCGGTGAATCTCACCGCGCTCGGCGAGGCGCTCACGC
>CAMLFJ010000254.1 GCA_946479205.1 uncultured bacterium
GGCACGATGACCATGCCGTCCGTCTTGAACGAGCCGGACGCGAGCGCCGCGCCGATGTCCCGGTTGCGGTAGCGGCGCGTGGCCAGCGCCTCGACGTCGGCGACGGTGTAGTCGGTCTCCTCGACGATGGTGCGCCGCCCCGCGTCCGAGACGACGAGGTGGGACTCGACGTCCGGGATCCCGCGCAGCAGCTCCAGGAAGCGGATCCCGTAGATCGCGCCGGAGGCGCCGCTCAGGCCGACGACCACGCGCTTCATAGCCGGAACCGGCGCCGATAGACTTCGTCGCGGGTCTTCTGGTACAGCAGCTCCCATTCCGAGCTGCCCTCCGGCGCCGGCCGCGAGTAGGTGCTGAGCGCGCGGCGCACCTCCTGATCGATCGACTCCTCGAGCTTCGACTCGTCCTCCAGCACCCGGAATACCTCGGTGCGGAGCTGGCCGTGCGCTTTCTCATCGTCGCCCTTGATCATGACGCTCTCGGTCGCGGTCAGGTCCGCCACGATGCGATCGGCCAGCGCGAACATGCGCTCGCGGCTCATCCGCGTCACAGCGTGAACCCTCGTTCCTTGGCGAGCTTCGTCTTGACGAGCGCGAAGAGACGCTTGTAGTCGGAGGCGGAGTCGCGGATCAGCTTGGCGTTGTCCATCAGCAGGGTGCGCGCGTCGGCGTCGATCTTCTCCTCGGCCTGGAAGTTCTCGGCCAGGATTCGCCGGACCACCTCTCGCGCCCGCGCCTCGTCCCGGACGTCGGCGAGCTTGCGCCCGACCAGCCGTTTCACCACGGCCTCCGCCATCCGCCCGGCCACTTCGTCCCGTCGCGCCATGCCCGGAGAGACAGGGTACACGGCACCGGTCAGAAGTGTCAACAACTATACGGAAAATAGATCAAAAGTCCCGGTCGACCCCCGGCAGAAGCAGGCGAAATCGGGACCCTTTTCCGGGCAGGCTGTCCACCTCGACGCGCCCGCCGTGCGCCTCGGCCAACGCCTTGACGAGACTCAACCCGAGGCCCAGTCCGCGCGCGGCCGCGGTCTCCGGATGCGGGACGCGAACGTACTTGTCGAAGATCCGGGGAAGCTGATCGGCCGGGATTCCGACGCCGTCGTCCTCGACGGCCAGCTCGATCATGCCCGGCTGATCCTCGGCCGGACACGCCGAGACGCAGACCTGCCCGCCGCGCGGCGAGTACTTGACCGCGTTCGTGAGCAGGTTCTTGAGCATGCGGTCGAGCGCGTCGGGATCGGCTCGCAGCGCCACGTCGGGTCCGCTCGCGGTCCAGCGGAAGTGGTGCCCGTGATGCTCGGCCGCGAAGATCTCGATGTTGCGCTCGATCAGCGCGGTGAGATCCACGAGCTCCGGATTCAGCTCCAGCGGGCGCCCGGCCTCGATCCGGGAGAGGTCCAGCAGCTCCCCGACGATGCGACCGAGCGTGCACGCCTCGGTGTGGAGATAGACGAGGCAGCGCTGCGCCCGCTCGGGCGGCAGCGCCGAGCGGAGCAGCAGCTCGCTGAATCCCTGGAGCGCGGTCAGCGGGGTGCGCAGCTCGTGCGAGACCACCGAGAGGAATTCGGTCTTCGCCTGATCCAGCTCGCGCAGGCGCGCGGTGGCCGCCGACACCTTCTCCGCGAGCTCCTCGGCGAAGTGGTGCTGGCGCAAGGTGAGGCGCGCGTTCTCCACCGCGAGGCCGATGTGCAGCGCCAGCTCCTCGGCCGCGGCGCGGGCCGCGCGCGACAGCTCCCCGCGCCACTCGACCGCCATCACCCCGACGACCCCCGCGCCGGAGACGAGCGGCAGCGCGAGGGCACGCACCGGCGTCGGGTCGACCGGCTCGTCCGCGCGCATGCGGGGATCCGCGGCCAGGTCCGCGCTACTCACGCGCTGGCCGGTCGCGAGGGCGAAAGCGGCCGCCGAGTCCGGATCGACGAGCGTTCCCACCGGCACGCTGACGAGGAGCGCGGTGCGCACGTTCGCCCCGACCAGCAACGCGAGCCGCCGGGCGCGCAGGGCGGCGCACAGCTCGCGGGCGACGGCCACCAGCTTGGCGTCCAGGGCCTCGGGCCCATCGAGGCGGCGCTGGATCGCGAGCACCGCCGCCAGCCGTGCCGCGCGGGCGCGGGAGCCGTCCACCAGCCGGCCAACGAGCAGCCCGGCCACGATCGGCAGGCCGAGGGACAGCAGCCCGTCGAGCGTCTGGGAGGTGAGGCCGGCCCGCTCCACCGCGGGCAAGGCCACCGGGGCGTGCAGCAGACCGGCCAGCGCGCCGACCAGACCCCCGCCGATGGCGCCCCGGGTCAGCGCGGCCCAGAGCGTCGGGAGCAGATAGAGGTGCCGGAGGACCGACGCCGGACCCTGGTCCGCCAGTCCCATGGCCAGCGCCACCGCGCCGAGCAGTGCGACGGAGAGCCCGATCACGGCGCGAGCATCCGGTAGGCGGCGAAGAACGCGAGCGCCGCCAGGTATCCCGGAAGGAGGCTCCCGCTCCACGCACGCAGCGCGCAGGCGATGAGCCCGACCAGACCCAGGTAGAACACGGCCCCCGCCCGCGCCTCCGCCGCGTGCGGCAGGGCGGGATCGAGCAGGTAGCGCCCGAGCGACAGCACCGTCGTCACCAGCGTGGCCGGCCAGAACGTCCAGCGTCGCCACAGCAGCGAGAACACCGCGCCCCGGAACAGCCACTCCGCGCTCAGCACGTTGGCGCCCACGTCGTACGCGAGCGCCGACAGATAGGCGGGCAGGCCGCCCGCGTGCAGCCGATAGCCGAAGGTCCGCGAGGCGGTGACGAGCAGGTGCGCACCCAGGAACGCCCCGATCGCGAGGCCCGCCACCGCGTGGACCGGATGCGCGCCCGCGAGCCCGATGGCCCGGAGACGCGGCTGCCGCCACGCTTCCAGCAGTAGCAACCCGGGCACCAGCAGGAAGGCGAGCGCGCCCATCGGGTGGAGGCGCGCGGCGACCGCGGCCAGGACCAGCGTGGTGCCGAGCCGGACGACGGGCCCGCTCCAGCCTGCGGCCGCGTCCGTCGCGAGCAGCCAGCCCAGCGCGAGCAGGCCCGCGTGGACCGCGCCGCTCGCCAGGGCGTGGCCGAGCCCGCGCGGGACGCCCCCGCCCCATTCCCATCCGAGGCCCGCGGCCGCGAGCAGCGCGAACGCGCCCGCGACCTGCGGGTAGACCCGGGCCGGCCCGCGCGGCGGCGCCAGCGCGCCGGGCTCAAACGGCGCGCTCAGGAGTCGCATCGTCGTCGGTGAGGCGAACGCAGAGCGCGGTCAGGCGGGCGTCGAGCGTCTGGCCCGCCTCCGCGGCGAGCCGCCGCACCGCCTCGGCCCGAGCCAGGCGCGGTCGATAGGAGCGATCCGACGTGAGCGCGTCGTAGACGTCGGCCACCGCCACGATGCGCGCGCCGAGGGGGATCAGCTCCCCACGCAGCCCATCGGGGTAGCCGCTGCCGTCGTGCCGCTCGTGATGGTGCCGCACGATGATCGCGCCTTCGGCGAAGAACTCGAGCGGCGCGACGATCTGGGCGCCGAGGATCGGATGGCGGCGCATCATGCCCCACTCCTCGTCGCTGAGCGGGCCGGGCTTGCGCAGCACGCCCTCCGGGATCCCGATCTTCCCCAGATCGTGCAGCAGCCCAGCCTGCGCGACGACGGCGGCCGCCGCGGGCGGGACGCCCGCCGCGAGAGCGATCCGACGCGCGAGCGTCGAGACCCGCTCGGAGTGCCCGCGCGTGTAGACGTCCTTGGCCTCGAGCGCATTGGCCAGGCCCAGCAGGCTCTGGAAGCTGGCCTGCTCCAGCCGGCGGTACGTCTTGCGCAGGTCGATCGCGTACTGCAGGGCCTGCTGGTACGCCGCGCGCAAGCGCGCCTGGCTCTGCTCGAGCTCCCGCTCGCGCGCCCGCGATGTCTCGTAGAGCGACTTGAGGTCGCGCGCGTAGGAGAGCGCCTGGGAGAGGCCTACCTGGCCGGCCATATCGAGGCCTCCGGCACGAGCCCGCGCACGAGGGTCAGCAGCGCGAGCGGGGAAAAGGGCTTGGTCAGGTAGTGGTCGGCACCCGCCTCGAGCCCGCGGCGCCGGTCGGCGGCCTGCGCCGCGGCGGTGAGCATGACGATGCGGGTGTGCGCGCACTCGGGCAGCCGGCGCAGCTGCCGGCAGGCATCCAGCCCGTTGAGGCGCGGCATCTGCACGTCGAGCAGGGCCACGTCGGGACGCTCGCGGCGCGCCAGCTCCACCGCGGCGGCCCCGTCGGCCGCGTCCACGATCTGCACGTGCGGGTCTTCCAGCGTGAAGCGAACCAGGTCGACAATTGCGGGCTCATCGTCGGCGATCAGAATGGTCATCATGCCCGTCGGTCGACTGCGAGGGGCGTGCCACGAGGGAAGCCGCACGGAATCAGCGGCTTGGAATCAGGACGGTGCTTGGAATGCCCGGGGGTCTGGGCACTGCGCGGGGCCACCCTGCCCCGCGCGAAGGGCAGCCGGCTAGCCGCCTCCGATCGACGCGACCAGCAGCCGCGTGAGCGCGCGCTGGTACGCGGCCAGCGCCTCGTCGAAGTCGATCTCGTCGGATTCGCCTTCCACGGGCCGGCCGGTCATCCGCTGCTCGGCGCGCTGGCGCGCGCGCTCGGCCCGCGCGCGGTCGATCTCGTCGGGACGCTCGGCGAGCTCGGCCAGGATGATCACCCGCTCGGGCGTCACCTCGGCGAAGCCGCCGTGCACCGCGATGTGTCGCTCCTCGCGGCCGTTCCGGTAGACGACCTCGCCGCTGCCCAGCGTGGCCAGGAAGGCCGCGTGGCCGGGCAGCACCCCGAAGTAGCCCTCGGTGCCCGGCGCGACCACCTCGTCCACCTGCTCGGAGACGAGCTGGCGGGTCGGAGTGGCGAGCTCCAGCAGCACTATTTCGCCTCGCGCATCTTGGCCGCCTTCTCCTGCGCTTCCTCGATGCCGCCCACCATGTAGAAGGCCTGCTCGGGCAGCTCGTCGTGCTTGCCCTCGACGATCTCCTTGAAGCCCTTGATCGTGTCGGCGAGCTTGACGTAGCGGCCGGGCGAGCCGGTGAACACCTCGGCCACGAAGAACGGCTGGGACAGGAAGCGCTGCAGCTTGCGAGCGCGGGCCACCGTCAGCTTGTCCTCGTCGGAGAGCTCCTCCATCCCGAGGATCGCGATGATGTCCTGGAGGTCCTTGTAGCGCTGCAGGATCCCCTGCACCGCCCGGGCCGTCGAGTAGTGCTCCTGGCCCAGGATGATCGGGTCGAGGATGCGCGAGGTCGAGGCGAGCGGATCCACCGCCGGATAGATCCCGAGCTCGGTGAGCTGGCGCGAGAGCACGGTGGTGGCGTCGAGGTGCGCGAACGCGGTCGCGGGCGCCGGGTCGGTGATGTCGTCGGCGGGTACGTAGATCGCCTGCACCGACGTGATCGAGCCGGTCTTCGTCGACGTGATCCGCTCCTGGAGCGCGCCCATCTCGGTGCCGAGCGTCGGCTGGTAACCGACCGCGGAGGGCATGCGGCCGAGCAGCGCGGAGACCTCGGAGCCCGCCTGGG
>CAMLFJ010000255.1 GCA_946479205.1 uncultured bacterium
TCGGGAGAGGAGTCGGCCGCCCAGGTCAAGCTGCGGGCCGATCGCCTGGGAGCCTCCCCGGCAGGCCTCTACTTCGTGGCCGAGACGGATCTGCTGGCGGTCGAGGCCCATGTGACCGCGCTCCAACCGCGGATCTTGATCGTGGATTCGATCCAGACCGTGTACCTGCCCGGGCTCGAGTCCGCCCCCGGCAGCGTGAGCCAGGTCCGCGAGTGCGGGGCCCGGCTGATGACCCTGGCCAAGGGGCGGGGGATTGCCACGTTCCTGGTCGGCCACGTGACCAAGGAGGGGGCCATCGCCGGGCCCCGGGTCCTCGAGCACCTGGTGGACACGGTCCTCTACTTCGAGGGCGAGCAGCACCACGCCTACCGGGTGCTCCGGGGGGTCAAGAACCGGTTCGGGTCCACCAACGAGATCGGGGTCTTCGAGATGGGGGAGCGGGGCCTGACCGAGGTCCGGAACCCCTCGGGGTTCTTCCTGGCCGAGCGCCCCAAGGACGCGGCCGGCTCGGTGGTGGTGGCGAGCATCGAGGGGACCCGCCCCCTGCTGGTCGAAATCCAGGCCCTGGTCACCCCGGCCGGCTTTGGCACCCCGCGTCGTACTGTTCTGGGAGCTGACTACAATCGCGTATGCTTGCTGCTGGCGGTGCTGGAGAAGCGCGTCGGGTTCCCGCTGCAATCCCAGGACGCCTTCGTCAACGTCGCCGGCGGCGCACGGGTGTCCGAGCCCGCCGCCGATCTCGGACTGGTGCTCGCGGCGGCCTCGAGCTATCTCGACCGCCCGCTGCGCGGTGACCTGGTGGTGGTCGGCGAGGTGGGACTGGCCGGGGAGGTGCGGGCGGTGACCGGGCTCGAGGCACGACTCAAGGAAGCGGCCGCGCTGGGCTTCACCGCGGCCGTGGTGCCCCAGAGCAGCCTGACGGACCGGGGAAGCCATCCCCTGGACGTGCAGGGCGTGGGGTCGGTGGACGAGGCCGTGAAGGTCCTGCTGGGGCCGTGAGGACACGATGCAGATAGGTCTGCTCATCGTCCGGATGCTGGTCCTGATGGCGGCCACCGCCGCCGGCTTCGCGCTGGCGCACGCCCTCAACCTGCATTCCCCGAACAACTTCTTCCTCGGCGGCGCCGGGTTCCTGGCCGGCGTGCTCGTGGTCCTGCTCGAGTGGCAGGCCCGGCGCATCCCGGTGGACCGGCTCTTCTGGGGCGCGACCGGGGCCATGCTGGGCGTGGTGCTCGGACTGGGCCTGGGCACCGCGGTGGAGGCGGTCGTGCCCGGCGCGGGCGCGCTCGGGCGCGGGCTCTTCGCCCTGCTGCTGGGCTACCTGGGCGCGATGGTGACCCTGGCCAAGCGCGACGACCTGGAAGACATGTCGGTCAAGCTCTTCCCGAAGACCGCGGTGGGGCGCCAGGACGGCGACAAGATCCTCGACACCTCGGTCATCATCGACGGGCGCATCGTCGACGTCTGCCAGACCGGGTTCCTGGCCGGCACCCTCCTGGTGCCCCAGTTCGTGCTACGCGAGCTGCAGCAGATCGCGGACTCGGCCGACGCGCTCCGGCGCAACCGCGGCAAGCGGGGCTTCGACGTGCTCCAGCGCCTGCAGCGCGTGCCACGGGTGACCGTGCGCATCGACGAGGTGGACTTCCCGCAGGTGCGCGAGGTGGATCGCAAGCTGATCGAGCTGGCGCGGGCCACCGGCGGCAAGATCGTCACCAACGACTACAACCTGAACCGGGTGGCGGAGCTCTCGGGCGTCGCGGTGCTCAACATCAACGAGCTCGCCAACGCGCTGAAGCCGGTGGTGCTGCCCGGCGAGCCGCTGCACGTGCACATCGTCAAGGAAGGCAAGGAAGCGAACCAGGGCGTGGCCTACCTCGACGACGGGACCATGGTGGTGGTGGAGCACGGCAAGCGGCTCATCGGCCAGACCGTGGACGTGACCGTGACCACGATCTACCAGACCGCGGCCGGCCGCATGATCTTCGCCCGCCAGCGGGACGAGGAGAGCGCGCCGCGGTGACCTACGCGATCGTGCCGGCGGGAGGCCTGGGCACGCGCATGGGCTCCCGCCGGCCCAAGCAATATCTCCGTCTGGGCCGCGCGCCGATCCTCGTGGCGACCCTGAAAGCGTTGACCCAGGCGCGGGGAATCGCAGGCATCGTGGTGGCGGTGCCGGAGGCCCACGTGGCCGGGACGCGCCGCCTGCTCGCGCGGCTGCGGGTGCCGCGGATCCTCGAGGTGGTCGCGGGGGGCGCGGACCGGCAGGAGTCGGTGTGGCGGGCGCTCCAGCGGATCCCGGAGCACGCGGAGCGCGTCCTGGTGCACGACGCGGTCCGCCCGTTCATCGACGCGGCGCTGGTGGCGCGGGTGCTGGCCGCCACCGCGTCCCGCGGCGCGGCCACCTGCGGGATCCCGGTGCGGGAGACCGTGAAGCGCGTGCGCGAGGACGGCGGGATCGAGGCCACCATCCCGCGCCAGGGCCTGTGGCTCACCCAGACCCCGCAGGCCTTTACACGCGCGCTACTCTGGGAGGCCCACGACAAGGCGCGCCGGGACGGCTTCGCGGGGACGGACGACGCGGTGCTGGTGGAGCGGCTGGGCGTGACGGTGGCCATGGTGCGGGGGCTCGGGCAGAACCTCAAGATCACGACCCCGGAGGATCTCCGGACGGCCCGGGCCTGGGCCGCGCCCCGCCGCCGCGGATGACCGAGTTCCGGTCGGGGCTGGGCTTCGACCTGCATCCGCTGGTCGAGGGGCGGCCGCTGGTGCTGGGAGGGGTGACGGTGCCCGCGGCGCGCGGGCTCGGTGGGCACTCCGACGCCGACGTGCTCACCCACGCGGTCTGCGAGGCGCTGCTCGGCTCGCTCGCCCTTGGGGATCTCGGACGGCTGTTCCCGGACACCGATCCGCGCTACAAAGGAGCCTCGAGTCTCGGTCTGCTGCGGTCGGTGATGGACCTGATCGCGACCAAGGGAGCGCGCGTGGTCAACGTCGACGTCACGGTGATCTGCCAGGCGCCGCGCCTCGCGCCGTTCCTGCCCGAGATGGCCACGCGGCTCGCCGCGACCATGGGGCTCGAGCCCGGCCGGGTGAGCGTGAAGGCCAAGAGCCCGGAGCACCTGGGCCTGCTCGGCCGGGAAGAAGGCATCGCGTCCATGGCCGTGATCGCGGTGGAAGTGCCCTGAGCCCAAGGAGGCGGTGGTGGCCCTGCGGATCTACAACACGCTGACGCGCAAGAAGGAGGAGTTCGTTCCGCTCACCCCCGGGCGCGTCGGGATCTACGTCTGCGGCGTCACGGTGTACGACTTCTCCCACGTGGGCCACGCGCGCAGCGCCCTGGCCTTCGACATGATCCGCCGCTATCTGCTCTTCCGCGGGTACCAGGTCAAGTTCGTCCGGAACTTCACGGACGTCGACGACAAGATCATCCAGCGCGCCCAGCGTGAGGGCGTCACCGCACAGGAGATCTCCGAGCGCTACGTGACCGCGGAGCGCGAGGACATGGCGGCGATCGGGGTCATGGCCCCCGACGTGTACTCGAAGGCCACCGACCACATCCCGCAGATGGTGGCCCTCATCGAGCGGCTGGTCGCCAAGGGCCTGGCCTATCCGGTGGAGGGCGACGTCTACTTCGAGGTCGCCCGGTTTCCCGCCTACGGCCGGCTGTCGGGCAAGAACCTCGACGAGCTGGTCTCGGGCGCCCGCGTCGAGGTGGACGAGCGCAAGCGCGACCCGAGGGACTTCGCCCTCTGGAAGGGCGCGAAGCCCGGCGAGCCCGCGTGGCCCAGCCCGTGGGGTCCCGGCCGGCCCGGCTGGCACATCGAGTGCTCGGCCATGGCCATCCAGTATCTGGGCGAGACGTTCGATCTCCACGGCGGCGGTGAGGACCTGATCTTCCCGCACCACGAATGCGAGATCGCCCAGGCCGAGGGAGCGACCGGAAAACTCTTCGTGCGCTACTGGATGCACAACGGGCTGCTCAATCTGGGGGCCGAGAAGATGTCGAAGTCGCTCGGCAACACGCTGACCATCCGGGAGCTCGTCAAGCGCCACGAGCCCGACGCCATGCGCCTCTACCTCCTCGGCGCCCACTACCGTCACCCGCTCGACTTCGCCGAGGAGCGCATCGGCGAGTCGGCGCGTGGGCTCGCCCGGCTGCGTGGGCTCGTCACGGAGGCCGAGCGCATGGCCGCCAAGGGCACGCCCGCGCCCGGACCCGACGGCGGCCTCCTCGAGGAGGTCGCGGCGCACCGCGCCCGCTTCGAGGCCGCCATGGACGACGACTTCAACGCCCCGCAGGCCCTGGGCGTGCTCTTCGATCTTGCGCGGGTGCTCCACGGGGCGCGGGAGCAGGTGGCGCAGGGCACCGCGGGGGCGGGGGCGTTCCTGCTGGGGGTCGGCGAGCTGGTGGTCCTGGCGCGGGTCCTGGGGCTGCTCGAGGGTACGCGCCGGGAAGCCGCCGTCGACCCGCAGCTCAAGGCCCGGATCGAATCGCTGGTGTACTTGCGCCAGGAGGCCCGGCGTCAGCGCGACTTCGGGGAAGCCGACCGGCTGCGGGACGAGCTGGCCCGCCTGGGCGTCGTCATCGAGGACACCCGGGACGGGACCACCTGGAAGCTTCAGTCGTGATGCGCGAGCCGCACGAGGTGCCCGAGGAGGGCGCGCCGCTCTTCGGTCGCAACCCGGTGCTCGAGCTCCTGCGCACCGGGAGCCGGCGGGTGGAGGAGATCGCGATCATCTCGGAGGGCCGTGGACCCGCGCTCCATGAGCTCCTGGCGCTGGCCAAGCGGCAGGGCGTGAAGATCTCCTACCGGACCCGCGACCAGCTCACCGCGATGGCGGGAGATATTCACCATCAGGGCGTCGTGGCTCGGGTCGCCGGCGCGAGCTACGCGTCGCTGGGCGACCTCCTGGAGATCCCGACCGGGCGGGGGGAGCCGCCGTTCTTCCTTGCCCTGGACCAGGTCCAGGACCCCAGGAACCTGGGGGCCGTGCTCAGGACGGCCGAGGCCACCGGGGTCCACGGGGTCATCGTGCCCAAGCACCATGCCGCGGGCCTGACCGGCGCCGCCGCGAAATCGGCGATGGGGGCCGCGGAGCTGATCGGGGTGGCCCGTGAGACGAACCTGGTCCATGCGCTCGAAATCCTCAAGAAAGAAGGCGTGTGGACCGTCGGGGCCGTCCCGGCCGGGGGCAAGCTGCCCTGGGAGCTGGACCTCACCGGTGCGGTGTGCCTCGTGCTGGGGGGCGAGGGGGAGGGGCTTCGGCCCCTGGTGGCCAAGAGCTGCGACTTCCTGGTGAGTCTCCCGATGCGCGGCCGGCTCGAATCGCTGAACGTTTCGGCCGCCTCGGCCGTCCTCTGCTACGAAGTGCTCCGGCAGCGGGGCGGGAACAAAGGACTTGACAGAAAACCCTTGACTTGATGGGGGGCCAAACCTAAAGTGAGGGTTTGCGACTGCTGGCGTAGCTCAGGTGGTAGAGCAACTGCCTTGTAAGCAGTGGGTCGGGGGTTCAAATCCTCCCGCCAGCGCCAG
>CAMLFJ010000256.1 GCA_946479205.1 uncultured bacterium
CCCGCCTCGGCGAGCTGCACGCGGATCTGGTGCCGGCGCCCGGTGCCGAGGCGCAGCTCGAGCAGGCTGCCCTCGCGCCGCCGCCGGATCACCCGGTAGTGGGTGATGGCCTGGCGGCCCTTCTCGGCCGAGCGCACCCGCAGCATGCGATCCTCCGCGAGCTTGCTCTCCAGCGTCCCCCGCTCCTCGGGCGGCTTGCCCTCGACCAGGGCGAGGTACACCCGCTCCACGTTGCGCGCCTCGAACTGGGCCTGGAGCGCCCGCTTCGTCTCCTCGGACTTGGCGAAGACGAGCAATCCCGACGTCTCGCGATCGAGCCGGTGGACGATGAACGGCCGCTGCCGCTTGGCCGCGAGGTAGTCCCAGATCTGCCGGTACGCGGTGCGATCGCGCTCGCGATCGGTGGCGATCGTGAGGAGGCCGGACGGCTTGACCACGACGAGGATCGCGTCGTCCTCGTGCACGAGCGAGAGGCCGCGCGGGAAGGGGGTGGCCCGGCGCGCGGCGAGCGCGATCGTGTCGTCGGGCGCGAGCGCGAGCCGGCCGTCGCGGGCGGGTCGCCCGTTGACCTCCACGCGTCCCGCCTCGAGCCACTGCTTGAGGCTCCGGCCGGAGGCCTCCGGGTAGAGCGCGCGCAGCCGCTCCAGCAGCGTCACTCGCTTCGGAGCACGCCGAGCGGGCGGCGGCCGAGCAGGCGCCGGGTGCCGAGGAAGCCCACCAGCAGCGCGAGCGCGGTCGCGGTGGCCACGCCGCCCAGGAGGGTGCCGGGCGCCCAGCGCCACGGTACCTCGAGCGCGAAACGCAGCACCGCCCAGGCCAGCAGCGCGGCGAGCGCGCTGCCCGCCAGCCCCGCCGCCGCCCCGAGCAGCGCGTACTCCACCGCGAACACCCGGGAGACGAAGCCGCGGGTGGCGCCGAGGGCCTTCAGGATCACGGACTGGTAGAGCCGCTGCTGCCGGGTGATCGCGAGCGCGCCCGCCATCACGATGAGCCCGGCCCCGACGCTGAAGGCGGCCACCAGCCGCACCGCGAGCGCGATCTGGGCGAGCATGGCGCTGACGCGCTCGAGGACTTCTCGGATGGGAATCGCCGTGATATTCGGGAAGGCGGCCACCACCGCGGACTGCAGCCGGGTCTCCTGCTCCGGGCGCGCGCCCACCGTGGCGATGAAGGTGCTCGGCGCCCCGTCCAGCGCGCCCGGGGAGAAGATCACGAAGAAGTTGGACGTGAGCGATCGCCAGTCCACGTGGCGCAGGCTCGTGACCCGCGCGCTCACCGGCACGCCCTGGATGTCGAAGGTGAGCGTGTCGCCGAGCCGCACCCCGAGTTGACGCGCGATCTCCTCCTCCACCGAGATCAGGGGCTCGCGGGCCGCTTCCTCGGGAGTCCACCAGCGGCCGGCCACGACCGTGTTGTGCCCGGGTGGCTCCTTGGCCCACGTGAGCACGTACTCGCGCGTGAGGTACCACGCGTCGTCCTTGCGCGCGCGCTCGTCCTGCGCGATCGAGAGCCCGTTGACCGCGGCCAGGCGCGAGCGCACCACCGGGGTCAGCTCGGCGGGCGTGGTCGCGCCCTCGGCCGCCACCAGCCGCGCGAACGGCTCGGCCTGGTCGGTCTGGATGTCGATGAAGAAGAACGCGGGCGCACTGCCGGGCGCGCGGTCCACGAGCTGCGCGCGCAGGCTCCGGTCGAGCAGGGCGATCGAGACGATCAGCATGACGGCCAGGCCGAGCGAGACCAGCACCGGGCCCGCGTGGCTGCCGGGGCGGTGGAGGTTGGCCGCGCCCTGCCGCCAGGCCGGTGACCGCCAGCGCACGCGGCGGGCCAGCGCGATGACGAGCCGGGCGCCCGCGGCGAGGAGGATCAAGGCGGCGGCGAGGCCGCCCGCGAACAGCGCGCCGATCTTCCACGAGCCGGCCTGCCAGAGGGCCAGGGCGGCGAGCCCGGCCGCGAGCGGGAGCGCGGTGGCCCACGGCCGGCGGCCACGCAGCCTCGGCTCGACGTCCATGCGGAGGATCAGGGTCGGGCGGACGTGGCGGATCTGCAGCAGCGGCCAGAGCGCGTAGAGGAGGGTCACGCCCACGCCCATCAGGAGCCCGCTCAGCACCGCGCGGAGCGAGAAGGAGAGCGTCAGCTCGATCGGCAGGAGGCGGGTGAGCGCGGGCGCGAGCAGCGGCTGGACCGCGCTGCCCAGGAGCGAGCCGAGCACGCTGCCGCCCAGCCCGAGCAGGGCGGTCTGCAGCAGGTACGCGGCGAGCAGCGGCCGCCAGCCCGCGCCGAGCGCCTTCAGGATCGCGATCGAGGCGAGTTTCTGCCGCACGAAGGCGTTCACGCTCACCGCGACTCCGATGCCGCCGACCATCAGCGCCACGAGGCCGGTGAGGCCCAGGTACATCGTGAGCTGGTCCCAGAACCGTCGCAGGCCGGGCTGGGCCTGGGCGTAGGTCGCGACGCGCTGGGCGGCGGGCAGCGCCGCCGCGAGCCGGTCGCGGAAGATCTGGGCGTCGCGGCCCTCGGGCAGGCGGACGAGCGTGCGGTAGCGCACGCGGCTGCCGGGACGGATCAGCCCGGTGCGGTCGAGATCGGCGCCCGCGATCAGCACCCGCGGCCCGAGGGAGAAGACGCCGACCGCGCGGTCCGGCTCCTTGAGGATCACGCCGGCGATGGTGAGCTCGAGATCGCCCACCCGGAAGCGATCGCCGACCCGGAGGCCGAGCCGGGTGAGGAGCGAGTCGTGCACGAGCGCGCGGCCGCCTCCGATCAGCGTGTCGAGGGGGCGCGCCGGATCGGTCACCAGCGCGCCGTAGAACGGATAGCCCGGCTCGACCGCCTTGAGCTCGACGATGTGGCTCTGCGACGGCGCGGCCTGCGCCATGGCCACCAGCTCGCGCACGCGCGTGGTCGTGACGTCCGCGATGATGGGCGCGATGACGGGCGCGACCGCGTCGGGCAGGGGCTGGGTGCTCCGCACCTCCACGTCGCCGCCCATCAGCGACTTGGCCGAGCGGGCGACGGTTTGCTCGAGGCTGTCCGCGAAGCTGCCCACTCCGACGAGCGCGCTGACCCCCAGGGTGATGCAGGCGAAGAAGTAGCCGAAGTGCCGCCACGCCCCCCGCGTCTCCCGCCAGGCGAGCGTGAACACGAAGCGACTCATTCGTCGCTCACGATGCGGCCGTCGCGCAGCGTGACCACGCGGTCGGCGTGGGCGGCCAGCGCGGTGTCGTGGGTCACCAGCACGAGCGTGCTGCCGAGGCGCCGATTCAGGCCCACCAGCAGCTCGATGATCTGCTTGCCGGTGGCCGAGTCGAGGTTGCCGGTGGGCTCGTCGGCCAGGAGCAGGGCGGGCCGTCGCGCCATCGCGCGCGCCACCGCGACGCGCTGCTGCTCGCCGCCCGAGAGCTGCACCGGGTAGTGGTGCGCGCGCTCGGCGAGGCCGACCTCGGCGAGCAGCGCGGCCGCCCGCGCGGCCGCGCCCGCCTCGCCGGTCAGCTCGAGCGGCACCGCCACGTTCTCCTGCGCGGTGAGCGTGGGGAGCAGGTGGAAGGACTGGAAGACGTAGCCCACGTGGTCGCGGCGGAAGCGCGCGAGGGCGTCCTCGTCGAGCCCGGTGATGTCCACGCCCGCCACCTCGATCCGTCCCGCGGTGGGCTGGTCGAGCCCCGCGATGAGCCCGAGCAGCGTGGACTTGCCGCTGCCCGAGGGGCCCGCGATGGCGAGGAACTGGCTGGCGGGCACCTCGAGGGAGACGTCGGTGAGCACGTCCACGCCGCGCCCGCCGCTCGCGAGGCGCATGGAGAGTCCGCGCACGCTGATCATGGTCCGTCCATACTACACGGTGCCGCCTAGCGGGCGCGGAACGGCGCGGCGAGCGGCTCGCCCACGAACACGCCCTGGCCGGGCATGGCCACGCTCTTCCAGTACGCCTCGAGCACGGTCTCCCCGCGCGTGTACCGCGCGATCGCGAGGGCGGGCAGCGGGAACTTCGTCGTGAAGTTGCACGGCTCCGTGACCGCGCCATAGCTGGCGGTCGCGCCCGCCTCGAGCCACCGCAGCACGCTCATCTGCCCGTGGCCGGTCAGCACGCCGCCGGTCGAGGTGAGGTGGTCGGCGATCGCGCCGGGCCGGAAGCGAAGGGTCTCGAGTCCCGCGACGGTCGCGAGCCCGGTGAAATAGAAGAGAACGTCGCCGCGATTCCGAAGCTCGTCGGCATCGAGACGCTCCACCCGCACGCCGGGTTTCACCCGGTCGAGCAACGCGTAGCCGGCGGCCCGCGTGTTCCGGGCGTGGTCCGAGGTGGAGAGCAGGTACGCGGTCCCATCCGGGAAGGTGGCGTCGGCCGCGACGCCGCGGTCGATCAAGGCCTTGCCCTCCGCCACGCTCTGGCCGGCCAGGAGCATGGCGGGCCGGAGCGCCAGGTCGGAGAACGGAGCGCGGCTCGGAGAGTTGAAGTACGGGCTGCGCCGGGTGGGGCGGCAGCCCTCGGCGCAGAAGGCGGGGTCGAAGCCGAACGCGAACGCGGTGGTGATCGACAGGCAGTCCACCCGAAAGGGCGTGGTCCAGGCGAGGGCCAGCGCCTGGACGGTCGCGGGGAGTCGAGCGTCCACCACCGCCCGTGCGATCTCGAAGTCCGGCCGGCTGATCGCGTCCTGGCCCACCGGCAACGTGATGAAGATCACGTTGCCGGGCGGGATGCCGCGCCGGCGGGCGTAGTGGGCGCCGATCTCCACGCTGTAGGGGTCCGCGGTGTTGACGATCAGCGCGAGCTGCTCCGGACCGAGGGCCGACGCCGGGGCGGGCGCGAGCGCGGCCCAGATGAGGAACAGGAGAATCGTCGAGGTCCGGATCGTGCGCACGTTCCATCCGCGCCGGCTTCGGGCGCTCGCCGCTCATACTACACTAGCGACATGCGCGGCCTCGTCTGGCTGCTCCTGCTGGTGCTGCCGCTCGTGGCGGGCGAGGCGACCGCGGCGGGCCCGGAGCGGGTCATCGTCGCGTTCGGCGACAGCCTCACCGCCGGACTCGGCGTGCCGGCGGACCAGACGTACCCGGCGCGACTCGGCGAGCGTCTCCGGCGCGAGGGCTACGACTACCGGGTGGTCAATGCCGGCGTGTCCGGCGACACCACCGCGGGCGGGCTGCGGCGCGTGGACTGGGCGCTGCGGCTCAAGCCGGAGATCGTGATCCTGGAGCTCGGCGTCAACGATGCCCTCCGCGGCCAGCCGCTGACGTCGGTGCGCGCCAACCTCGAGCAGCTCGTGACGCGCTTCCAGGACGCGGGCGTGCGCGTGCTGGTGGCGGGCATGCGCCTGCCCCCGAACTACGGCACGCCCTACGCCGACGAGTTCTCCCGGCTCTTCAGCCAGGTGGCGCGCGCCCGCAACGCGCCCTACCTCCCGTTCTTTCTCGAAGGCGTCGGGGCCGTCCCGAGCCTCAACCAGCCCGACGGCATCCACCCGACCGCCGAAGGCTACGCGATCGTGGTGACGCACATGTGGCCCTACCTCCAGCCCCTCCTGCGCAAGTA
>CAMLFJ010000257.1 GCA_946479205.1 uncultured bacterium
GCGGGGCCGGACGGCGCCGCGCCGGGTGCCGTCCGGCGCGCGGCGGTCAGGATCCCGGTGATCGGAAGGGAGCCGTCGGCCCGCCGCTCGATCAGGACCCACGACTTCCGCATGTGCACGCGCTCGAGCGAGGCGGTCGCCGGATACGTGTAGTCGAGCCCGACCAGGTCCAGGCGGCTCACGGTCAGGATCGACCGGTCGCCGTCCACGAAGACCAGGTCGCCGAGGCCGACCGAGCCCTTCGCGTTGAGCTCGGTCGTGCCGCCGCCCATCGTGCCCTTGGTGGCGATCTCGCCGTCGATCCGGCCCTCGATCCGGGCGACGAGCGGCGCGTACGGCCGGTAGGGCGCGATCGAGATGCCGACCAGGCGCGTGCGCAGCTCGAAGCGGACCGGGTCGAGGGAGGCGAGCGTGCCCTGCGTCTCGATCGTGCCGCCCTCCGGCGTGCCCGCGGTGAGCTGGAGCGTGGCCGGGCGCCGGCTCGGCCACGTCAGGTCGCGCGCGCTCATGCGGATCGGGGCGAGGCGGAACACCGCGGCCGGCTCGACCATGCCGTCCTCGAGACGGACCCGGCCGTCCTCGACCGCGACCTCGCCCAGCTCGATCGCGAAGCCGGGCGGCAGCGCGCTCGGCTTCTCGCGGGGCGCGACCGCTGGGGCCGCGGCGGGGCGCTTCATGGACTCGACCAGCTCCGAGATCGTGAGCCGGCCCTCGCGGTCGCGGCCGATCCGGGCGCGCGGCCGGCTGAGCCGGAGCCGCTCGATCTTCGCCTTCGGCCACTGCGCGTCGATCCCGCTGAGCTCGACCTGGTCGGCCGCGGCCAGCCGCCGGTCGTCGTCCGCGACGGTCACGTTCTTCACGAGCGCGCGGCCGCGCACGCGCGGCCCGGCCGCGGTGGTCTCGACGGTCAGATCGGTCTCGGCCATGCCGGTGAACTCGACGGGCAGGGAGAAGTAGGGAGCCCAGAACGCGAGATCCACGCGGCTGATGCGCGCGCGCATCTCCGCCGCGACGGGCGTGGGCCGCGCGGTGCCCTGGACGTCCAGCACGCCGCCGCCCGGGAGCGTGGCGCTCGCGGTGAGCCGGGCGGGGGAGCGGCCGGTGGCGTCGAGGCCGTCGGCCACCAGCCGGAGCTTGTCGATCTCGAAGCGAGTGGTCTGGCCGGGCCGCGGGTCGAACACGGTCGCGCGGCCATTGACCTCCACGCGCGCGACCAGGCGGCCCTCGGGCGACTTGCCGCTCGTGAGCGTGAAGGTCAGCGCGGGCACGGTGACCAGCGAGGTGTCCACGCCGCGCCGGCGCACCACGAGGTTGTCGATGCGCGCCTGGCCGTCGAGCCCGACGCCGCCCTGCGCATCGATGGCCGCCTCGAACGCGGCGCCGATCACCGCGCGGTCCAGCGCGACCGCGGTGTCGGGCGGCAGGTAGAGGTTGGCGAGGGTGGCGTCGACGTTCTGGAGCGTGACGCGCGCCCGGCCCTGCATCGGCGGCGCGAGGCGGACGCTCGAGGCCTCCACCGAGAGCGGGGCGCCCGCCACCGTGACCGCGAGGCGCAGCGAGCCGCGCGGCTCCGGGCTCACGGTGGAGAGCGCGGCCGCGTCGATCGTGAGCCCGTCCGCGCGCCACGTGCGCGGCGGGTTCAGCGTGCGGTCCTCGAAGAGGACCGCCCCGCCGGTGAGGGCCAGGCGGTCGAGCGTGAGCGGGCTGACCCCGCTCGACGGCTTGCGCGGGCGGTCGAGCAGATCCGAGATGTTGAGCACCCCGCGCGCGAGGCGGACGATCCGCACCCGCGGGGCGGCGAGCGCGATGTCCTCGACGTGCAGGTGCCCGCGCAGGAGCGCGGCGGGGCGGAAGCGCACGTCGAGGCGCTCGAATTCGGCGAGCGGCGGTCCCGGCTCGCGGTCGGCGAGCCGGAGCCCGGCGATACGGAGGCGGCCGCCGCGCACGTCCAGCTCGAACGCGTCCATCGTCAGCTTGCGGCCGGTCTGGGCCTCGACCTGCCAGACCACGGCCCAGCGGGCCAGGCTCGGCAGCGCGAGCCAGACCGCGGTCGCCGACACCACCAGCGTGGCGAGCAGGACGACCGCGACGGTGACGAGGAGACGGCGCCGGGTCACGGGCTCAGTATGCCCTGCCCCCGGCCGTCAGCCTACCCGCGAAGCTCAGCGGAACGCGGGCGCGATCTCGGCGATGAAGCGGTCGAGGTCCCGGCGCAGCTCCGGCAGGGGCCGGAACAGGGTCGGGATGAACAGGGTGTCCACCTTCGCGGCCCGCAGCTCGGCGAGCGTGGCCCGGATCTGCTCGGGCGTGCCGGCCAGGCAGGTGTCGCGCGCGTCCGCGGCGTGGCGGCCCATGCGGGTGCCGATCGTCTCGGCGAGGGCGTCCACCTCGGCCTTCTTGTCGGAGATCAGCAGGGCCATGTTGGCCGAGCGGCGGATGGTCTTGGGATCGCGCCCGACGCTGCCGCAGTGCTCGTCGAGGATCCGGCCCTTGTGGGCCAGGACCTTCGGCCCGCCCCAGACGTTCCAGTGATCGGCGTAGCGGGCCACCGTGAGGAGGGTCACCTTCTCGCCGCCGCCGCCGATCATCAGCTCGGGGTGGGGCTTCTGCACCGCCTTCGGCTGCAGCGGCGCGTCCGAGAGCGTGTAGTAGCGGCCCTTGTAGTTGCTGCGATCCTGGGTCCAGAGCGCCTTCATGACCTGGCAGGCCTCGTCGAGACGCTCCAGGCGCTCGCGCATCGTGTAGAACGGGATGCCGTAGGCCTCGTGCTCGTTCTCCTGCCAGCCCGCGCCGAGCCCGAGCAGGAGCCGCCCGCCCGAGATGATGTCCACCTGCGCGGCCATCTTGGCCACCACCGCGGGGTGGCGATAGGTGTTGCCGAGCACGATCGTCCCGACCTGGATGCGCGGCACCAGCGTGGAGAGCGCGGTCAGCGTGCTCCAGCCCTCGAGCATCGCGCCCTCGCGCTCCTTCGTGTTCGGCATGAAGTGGTCGGTCACGCACGCCACGTCCCACCTGGTCGCCTCTGCGTGCTTCCACATCTCGAGGACCGCCGGCCACGTCTGGTTGCCCATGCTCGTGAACATGCCGAAGCGCATCGTGATCTCCTTGATCAGTGCTCGGTCTGGGATTCGCGGGCGGGCCCGACCAGGGTGGCGCCGCCGTCCACCACCAGGACGTGGCCGGTGATGTAGCGGGCGTGGCCCGACAGCAGGAAGCGCGCGGCCTGGCCGATGTCCCAGCCGGTGCCCTCGCGGGCGAGCACGGAGGCGCGCCGCCGCTGATCGCGCGCCTCGGGGCTCATGCCGCGCGCGTAGACCATCGGCGTGTAGACCGGGCCGGGCGCGATGCAGTTGACGCGGATGCCGTCGGGGCCATGGTCCACCGCCATGGCTCGGCTCAGCGCGATGACCGCGCCCTTGGAGGCGGAGTACGTCGTGAGCCCGCGCGGGCGCAGCGCGGAGATCGAGGAGATGTTCACGATCGCGCCGCTCTTGGCGGTGCGGATCATCTCGGGGATCGCGGCCTTGGAGGCGAGGAACATGGTCTCGACGTTGACCTGCATCACCCGCCGCCAGGTGTCGGGCTTCTCCTCCACCACGGTGCCCTTGCTGCCGATGCCCACGTTGTTGATCAGGAAGTCGAGCCGTCCGTAGCGGCTCACCGCCTCGCGGGCCATCGTCGCGCACTGCACCTCGTCGGTGACGTCCACCGAGAGCGCCGAGGCCTTCCCGCCCTCTCCGGTGATCATCTCGACGGTGCGCTTGGCGAGACCCTCGTCGCGATCCACCACCAGGACGCTGGTGCCGCTGCGGGCGAGCAAGATGCACGCGGCGCGCCCGTTGCCGATGCCGTCGCCGGCGGCGCCGCCGCCGGTGACGATCGCCACCCGTCCCGCCAGTCCCAGGTCGTCGTCGGGCCGCGTCGCTGCGGTTGTCGTGGTCATGAGAGCCCGCCTTTCGTGAGGATCAGGGGAGGCCGGCGCCGGGCACGTCCACCCGGACGGTCTCGATGGCGCCGTCGCGCTTGTCGGCCATGGCCGGCCCGCTGCCGGTGCTGGTGCAGACGAAGAGGGTGCGCCGGTCGGCCCCGCCCAGCATGCAGGCGAAGGCGTAGCGGGTGCCGGTCGAGACGGTGCCGTCGATCTTGCCGCCCTCGCGCACGCGCAGCAGTGCGAACCCGCGCGCGTCGGACACCCAGGTCGCGCCCTCGGCGTCGAGGCAGATGCCGTCGGGGAAGACCGCGTCATCGAGCGGCGCCCAGACGCGCCGGTTGCCGAGCGTCCCGTCCGGGGCCACGTCGAACGCGGTGAGGCGATGCCCCTGCGTCTCCGCGACGATCATCGTGCGCCCGTCGGGCGTGATGACGGTGCCGTTGGGGAAGAAGAGATCCTCGGCCGCGCGGGTGACGCGGCCGTCCGGGTCCACGCGCGCCAGGCACGTGGTCCGCGGCGGCTCGCCCTTGTGGCGATCGTAGCCGAAGTTGCCGACGTAGGCGCGCCCGCGGGCGTCCACCACCATGTCGTTGCACGGGCCGGTCGCGACCGCGGAGAGATCGGCGTGCACGTGGGTGCGCCCGGTCTCCACCCGCAGCAGCCGGCGGTCCAGCATGGAGACGACGAGCAGCGACCCGTCCGGCATCCACCCGAGGCCCGAGGGCCGCTGCGGGACCTCCAACATGGTCTCGGCCCGGCCGTCGGGATCGACCGCGATCACGCGCTGGGTATAGAAGTCGGAGAACCACAGGCGCCCGTCGTGCCAGCGGGGCGCTTCGGTGAAGGTCAGCCCGTCGAGCAGGGACTCGAGCACCGGAGACCTCGGGGCTAGGCGATGGCGGCAGGCGCCTGCGGCGTCGCCTGCCACTGCGCGGGATCGTGACCGAAGAACACGGTGGCGCCCGCCTGGTCCCGCAGCCGCCGCAGGGTGGCGAGCGACTCGCGCATGATCGGCCCGTTCCACAGGATGCGCGGCAGCACGTCCCGGTCCATGTTCTCGCGGGTGTAGCAGGCGTCGGCAGCGCAGACCATCTCCGAGCCCTTGCCCAGGCGCACGCGGAGCGACTGATGCCCCGGCGTGTGGCCGAAGGTGGGGAACAGGAGCACGCTGCCGTCGCCGAACACGTCGTGCTCACCGTCGACGAGCCGGTAGTCGAGGGGATGGTCGAAGTCGATCGGGCTCGGGTTGTAGCCGGGGGCGAAGCCGGGCCGCCGCGCCGCGTCCATCTCCGCCTTCTGCACCAGGAAGGTCGCGCGCGGGAAGAACTCGTTGCCGCCGCAGTGATCGAAATGGAGATGCGAGTTGGCGACGTAGGTGACGTCGTCGGGCCGGAGGCCGAGCAGGGCGAGCTGGGGCACCACGTCCTCGCCTTCCTTCGACTTCACTACGAGCCGCTTGGCCCGCTCGGCGCCCATGCGCCCGATCGGGTCGACGCGGGCCTGCGCGTGGATGCCGGTGTCGAAGAGGAGCCGGCCGCGCGGGTGCGCGACCAGGAA
>CAMLFJ010000258.1 GCA_946479205.1 uncultured bacterium
CGGGCTGCTCGATCAGCTCCCGGCGGGCCTGCGCTGCGCGATGGAGTTTCGCCACGAGAGCTGGTTCTCGGACGACGTGTACGAGCGCCTGCGCGCGGCCAACGCCGCGCTCTGCGTGGCCGATACCGAGGACGCCACCACCCCGATCGAGGTGACCGCCGACTGGGGCTACCTGCGCCTGCGCGACCAGGGCTATACCGCCGCCGATCTCGAGGAGTGGACCAGGCGGATCCGGGAGCTCGGCGCGCGGTGGCGCTGGCCACCTGGGCGCTCCTCGTGATCGTCCTGGGCGCGAAAGGCGTCGACGCGCGCGAGCCCGACTGGATCACCGCCAAGGCCGCGCGGGTCGCCGCGCTCACGCACGATCTCGGCCCGCTCGTGCCGGCCGGCGCCACGGTGCAGGTCCTCGACACGACGTCCGGAGGCATCCACGCGCTCCTGCGCCTGGGTCTCCGGCCGCCCACGCGCTTCATCTACGACTTCCATTTCTTCCACGACGTCGGCGACCCGCGCATCCGCGCGCTCCGCGCGGAGCTGGTGGCGGGGCTCGCGACGGGTCGCCCGGCCGCGGTGGTGGTGCTCGAGGAGAGCTGGCCCGACCTCGGCTACGAGCGCCTGGCCGCCTTCCCCGAGCTGGCGCGCATGCTGGAGACCTCGTTCACGCTGGCCGTCACCGGCCGCGGCTATCGGATCTATGCGAAGCGAAGCGATTCGTAGCGTCATCCGCGCCTACGACGATCCGATCGTGCGCGCGTACTGCTGGGGGCGCTTCTGGATCCTGCGCCAGCGGTTCCTCGACGAGATCGGCCAGTACCTGCCCGTGCGCGGGCGCGTGCTCGACCTGGGCTGCGGCTTCGGCCTCTTCTCGCTCTACTACGCGAGCGCGCATCCGGCACTCACCGTCGAGGGCTTCGACCGCAATCCGCGCCGCATCCAGATGGCCCGCGCGGCCGCGCGCCGGCTCGGCCTCGGCAATGTCCGGTACGAGGTCGGCGACGTCATGGACTGGAGGGGCGGCGAACGCTTCGACGCCGCCTACATGCTCGACATCGTCCACCACATTCCGGAAGAGGCGGTGCGGCCTCTGCTCGATCAGGTGGCCAAGACGCTGCCCGCGGGTGGGCGCCTTCTCGTCAAGGACGTGGATCGCCAGCCGGCCTACAAGCGCTGGTTCACCCACGCGCTCGACAAAGTGATGGATCCGGGAACGCCGGTCCGCTACTGGGGCGCCGAGGAGCTGCAGGCCCTCCTGGAGGACGTGGGCTTCGAGGTGCACCGGCACCTGATGGTGGATGTCCTGCCCTACCCGCACGTGCTCTACGTCGGACGGCGCCGGGCATGACCACCGCGGCGAGCCCGATCCTCCTGCACGCCGAGCGCCTCACCGCCGGCTACGGCAAGATGGCCATCCTCCACGACGTCACCCTCGACGTGCGCGTGGGCGAGATGGTGAGCGTCATCGGCCCCAACGGCGCGGGCAAGTCCACCGCCTTCAAGACCATCGTGGGCTTCCTGCGTCCGACCGGCGGCCGGGTGCTCTTCGACGGCCAGGACATCACGGGGCTCCGGCCCGACCAGGTGCTGCCGCGCGGCCTGGCCTACGTCCCGCAGGGCCGGATCGTGTTCCCCCAGATGACGGTGCTCGAGAACCTCGAGATGGGCGCCTACATCGAGCGGGACGGCCGCCGGATCCAGGAGGCGCTCGAGCGCGTCTACCGCCTGTTTCCGATCCTGGCCGAGCGGCGGGCCCAGAAGGCGGGCACCATGTCGGGCGGCGAGCAGCAGATGGTGGCGATCGGGCGGGCCCTCATGACCACACCCAAGCTGATCCTGCTGGACGAGCCGTCGCTCGGCCTGGCGCCGAAGTTCGTCTCGCTGATCTTCGACAAGCTCACCGAGATGAAGCAGTCGGGCTACACCATGATGGTGGTGGAGCAGAACGCGGCCAAGGCCCTGGCGGTGGCCGACCGCGCCTACGTGCTCGAGCTGGGCCGGAACCGGTTCGAGGGGCCGGGGCGGACCTTGCTGGAGGACCCCGAGGTCAAGCGGCTGTACCTCGGGGGCTGAGCCTGGAGCCGGTGGCCGGCCCGGAGATTGTGAATTTTCTGACTAGGATTCCGGCGGGGTTTTGAGTATATTCGGTGGGGTTTTTCCAGGGAGACAGCCCGAACCTCATGCGCATCCCACGCTCCGCCGTCGTCGGTAGTGCGGCCCTCGCGGCCGTGCTGATCGGCTTGCTGATCGGGTTCCCGATCTCCGCCGCCAAGTCCGCCACCGCGCCCGCTCAGGGGGCCGGCCAGAAAGGGGCGGCCAAGGGCCACCACGAGGCCGGAGCGATCGATCCCCGGATCATCGAGCGGGGCAAGCAGACCTTCGCGATGTACTGCGCGAACTGCCACGGGACCGACGGCAAGGGTGACGGAGTCGCCGGGCAGAACCTGCCCATCAAGCCCCAGAACCTGACCGAGGGGCGCATCCTCAACGCGCTGCCCGACCACTTCCTGCACAGCATCATCTCGCACGGAGGGCAGACGGTCGGGCTCTCGCCGTTGATGCCGAACTTCACGCCCTTCCTGTCCGACGTGCAGATCCGGGAGGTCATCGCCTACATCCGGACGCTCGCCGAGCCCGCCTACGATCCCGCGAAGGTGCTGCCGGTCGCCACCACGCGGCAGGGGCCGGTGCAGCCGATCTTCTTCAGCCACGTGATCCACGCCGGCTCGTACCAGATCGCCTGTCAGTACTGCCACGCGGGCGCCCGGCGCAGCAGCGCGGCGGGCGTGCCGTCGGTGGAGCGCTGCATGGGCTGTCACAAGATCGTCGCCGCCGAGGGCAACCCCGAGGTCAAGAAGATCCACGAATACTGGGAGCGCAAGGAGCCCATCCCGTGGCTCCGCATCTTCAAGGTGCCCGAGCACGCCCAGTTCACCCACAAGCCCCACGTGCAGGCGGGCGTGCAGTGCCAGACGTGCCACGGCCGCATCGAGGCCATGGAGCGCGTGCACGCCGAGACCGGGCAGAACATCATCAACGATCTCAAGAGCCTCGCGGGGATCCCCAATCAGCCACCCAAGCTGACCATGGGCTGGTGCATCGAGTGCCACCGCACCGCCAACGCCAAGGGCGTGCAGGCGGTGCAGACCGCCGCGGACGCGCCGATCCCCTCGGTCGTGCAGGCTCCGGGCAGCGAGAGCGCCCGCCGCAACGCCCCCCTCGAGTGCGTGACCTGCCACCACTAGCCGGGCTCCCTCTTCCCTGAGGGGAGAGGGTCGGGGCGAGCTGGTGAGGGGGGCCATGTGGGTGATCGCCTCCACCCTGCTCGTCTATCTCGTGGCCTTCGCGGCGGTCTTCGGGACGCAGTTCGCGGCGGTGGTCGCGCTCATGTCCCGCCGCGCGGGTACGTTCGACCCCGGGCGTGACGGGCTCGCCGCCCTCCTCGTGAGCGTGCCCGCCTCGTCGCTGGCCCTCATCGCCATCGCGTGGCTCGCGGCGGGTCGTCCACGCCGCGAGGGGCTGCGCCTGCTCCCGGGGCGGGCGTCCGCCCGGGTCATCGTGGCCATGATCGTGGGCGTCCTCGCGCTGAGCCAGGCGCTCGAGTCGCTCGCGATCCTGCTCGGCGTGGGGCCCGGCGCCAACCTCGACTGGATCGCGGGGGCCCTCGCGGGCGCCGGCCCGGTCAGTCTCCTGCTTGCGGTGCTCGTGATCGGTGGCCTCGCGCCGGTCGGGGAGGAGCTGTTCTTCCGCGGCTTCATGCTGACGCGGCTGCGCCGGGTGTGGAGCGCGGGACCGGCCATCCTGTTGACCGCGATCGCCTTCGGGGTGATTCACGGCGAGTGGGTGCACGGCGTGCTGGCCACCGGCATCGGGATCTATCTCGGGCTGGTCACCGAGCGGTCCGGCAGCGTGGTCCCCGCGGTGATCTGCCACGTGGCCAACAACACGGCCTCGGTGCTGCTCTCGGCCGCGATCGGCTCGGCGCAGGGGCGCGGCATGAACACGGTGCTGTTCGTGCTCACCGCGTCGCTCTTCGCCGCGTCGCTCTTCCGGCTGCCGCCTCGGGCCTCCGCGGACGCGCGCTGAGGAGCGCGGCCGCGCTCAGCGGCCGGGGTCGAGGATCGCGGTCAGGCTCCGGAGATCGGGGCAGGCGTCGAGCGACAGGACGATCTGGGCCACCGTGTCCGCGCGGTCGGCGGGGAGCACCACCGCGGCGCACTCCGTGAACTTCTCGCGGAGCGCCTCCATCGTCAGCGGGTTGGCGGGATGGCCCGGCACCGGCCGCGGCCCGATGCTGGCCGAGCGGCCGCCCGTGAGGCGCACGGTCATGCGCGTCCACATGTGGCGCTCGAGATCGGTGGGAATCTCGGGATCCACCACCACCCGGATCCGCTCCATCAGGCGCCGCACGCCCGGATCCTGCGCGCGGTCGTCCTGGAACGTGGCCATGCCGACGCGCCCGTCGATGAGCGCGGCCGCCGCCGAGAACTCGGCGGAGAACTTCGCCTCGAGCCCCGTGCGCGGGCGCGAGTGGATCAGGATGCGCGGCACGCCCGCGGCCACGCCGACGGTCACCTCCTCGACCTCGTCGGGCCGGATGCCCTCGACCCGCCGGAGCTCGAGCGCGCTGTCGATGATCGAGTGCGTGCACGCGCAGGACGGGTAGGGCTTCACCGCGACCCCGGTGGTCAGGATCTTCCACGGCGCGGCGAGGGTCCCGAGCGGATCGAGATCCCGCTTGCCCGCGCCCAGCACGCTGAAGAATCCCTGGGGGCCTTCCAGCGCGTGCTCGGAGGCGGTCCAGCCCTCGCGCGCCATCAGCGCCGACAGCACGCCGCTCCGCGCGGCGTGGCCGGCGTGGAAGGGCTTGGTCATCGTGCCGAAGTTCTCCTTCAGCCCCGAGGACTGCGAGGCGGCCACCGCGAGGGCGTGACGCGTCTGCGTGCCGTCGAGGCCGAGCAGCCGCGCCGCCGCCGCCGCCGCGCCCAGCGTGCCGAGCGTACAGGTGGCGTGCCAGCCGTGCGCGTAGTGCGCCGGGTTGATGACCTCGGCCAGCGTGGTCTCGACCTCGAAGCCCACCAGGAAGGCGTGCAGCACCGCGCGGCCGTCGGCCAGCGCCAGCTCGCCCGCGGCCAGCGCCGCCGCCAGCACCGGCGCCGAGGGATGGCCCATCAGGGCGAAGTTGGTGTCGTCGAAGTCGAGCGCGTGGGCCGCGGTGCCGTTGCAGAGCGCGGCCCACACCGCGCCGGTGCGGCGGCCCGTGCCCACCACCGTGGCCAGCGGGGCGCCGCCCTCCGCCCGGGCCACCTGCTGCAGGATCCGAGCGGCCGGCTCGACGGAGCCGGCCAGCATCACGCCCAGGCAGTCGAGGATGGCGCGCCGGGCCGCGTCGAGGGCGGCCTCCGGGCAGTCCTCGTACCGGCTCTTGGTGACGAACTCGGCGAGCAGCGCGGTGGCGTTCATGGGCGGGAGCCTA
>CAMLFJ010000259.1 GCA_946479205.1 uncultured bacterium
CGAGACGCCGCCGCCGGGCATCCCGATGTGGCCGCCGAGCGCCCCGAGGGCGTCGACGCAGCGGAAGATCTCCGCGCTGTGCTGGTACTTGTTGAGGCCCCACCCGAGGAGGACGGATGCGGGCCGGGTCGTCGCGTACTCCCGCGCGAGCTCCCGGATCGCCGCTTCGGTCAGCTCGCACGCGGCGGCCAGCTCGGCGAGCGGCCGGGCGTCGAGCAGCGCGCGATACTCCGCGAAGCCGTGCGCGTGCCGCTCGAGATACCCGCGGTCCTCGAGGCCCTCCTCGAGGATGACCTTGCCCATGGCCATCGCGAGCTCCGCGTCGGTGGCCACGCGCGGCTGCACGTGCTGGTCGCAGAAGTTCGCGGACTCGCTCCGCACCGGGTCGATCAGGATCACGCGACCGCCGCGCTTGCGCACCTCCTTGAGGATCGGCACCGTGTGGAGGTTGGTGGCCATCGGGTTGCGGCCCCAGAGCAGCACGAGACGGCTGTTCAGCATGTCGGACGGGTCGTGGCCCGCGCGCACCCCGAAGTCGAGCGCCTGGCCGGCCCGCGCGGCGCCGCTGCAGAGCGAGCCGCTGGTGGTGGTGACGCCGCCCAGCAGGTTCCAGAAGCGCCGGCTCAGTTGCTTGGTGGCGCCCCAGGAGCCGGTGCGCTGGTAGTGCATGATGGACAGCGGGCCCGGGTCGGCCACGTAGCCGCGGATCTTCTCGGCCACCAGGTCGAGCGCCTCGTCCCAGCCGATCCGGTCCCAGCCGCCGTCGGTCCGCCCGTTGCTCCGCCTGAGCGGGTGGAGCTGCCGCTCCGGGCTGTAGACGCGCTCCGGGAAGCGATAGGTCTTGCCGCAGAGATAGCCCTGGGTGAACTCGTGATCCGGATGGCCCTCGAGCTTCACGACGCGCCCGTCCTTCACGTGGGCGATGATGCCGCAGCCGTCCGGGCAATCGAGCGTGCACGAGGTGTAGATCTACTTTTACAACCAAACAATAAAAAAAAAATCCGCGCGGCGCTGCGTCGGCGGGGCCGGGGCCGCGCCGCGGGGGCGGGCGCCTTCCACCAGCCGTACTCGCGGCCGGGCCCGCGGCCGGGCGCCGCCACCATGAGCACCTTGGCGTCCACGCGCCCGACGTTCTTGCCCATGTGCGGGATCTCCGCGTTGAAGTAGAGGCAGTCGCCCGTCTTCAGCGGGATCTTCTCGTCGCCGAGCTGGAAGAGGATCTCTCCCTGCAGCACGAACGACATCTCCTCGCCCTCGTGCGCGGTGAGCACGTCGGCCCGGTTCTTGACCGGGAAGGTGAGCACGAAGGCGTCCATCCGCTGCCCGGGCCAGGCCACCGCCATCGGCTGGTAGGTGTACCCGGTCGCGGGCACCTCCTGGGGCGGGCGGCGCTCGCCCGCGCGCACCAGCGCGTAGTGCTGGGTGGTGGTGGTGCCGGACACCCCCTGGAAGAGCTGGCCCAGGTCGATGCCGACGGTGCGGGTGATGAGGATCAGGTTGGCGATCGAGGTCGAGACGCGGCCCCGCTCGAGCCGGGAGAGGAAGGGCTCGGAGAGTCCGGTCTTCTCGGCGAGGGCGCGCAGGGTGAGGCGCTGCGCGCGCCGCGCTTCCCGCAGGCGCGCGGCCACCGCGTCCACCAGCTGCCTCGTTTCCGGGCTTTCGTCCAAAGCAATCTCCGCTTGCCCCTGAGGAAACCACTCGGCTATGCTCCCTGTCAAGCGCGGAGAATCGCCTTGACACGTTCCGCGCATCTGTTTTACTCAGCGCAACCCGACCCACGAGGAGGTTTCGCATGCGCGTATCCCGTCTCCTGTCCCTCCCGGCGGCCGCCCTTCTGCTCACGCTGGGGGCAGGCCTCGCCACGGCCCAGGCGCCGATCAAGCTCGGCGACATCAACACCTACAGCGGCATCGGCGCGCCCTTCACCGGGCCCTACCGCCAGGGCGTCGAGATGGCCGTCGAGGAGATCAACGCCAAGGGAGGCGTGCTCGGCCGCAAGATCGAGGTGCTGTTCCGCGACGACAAGGCCCAGCCCGCGGAGGCGATCAAGCACGCCCAGGAGCTGGTCGAGTCCGACAAGGTCGCGATGATCACCGGCAGCTTCCTCTCCAACGTGGGGCTCGCGGTCTCGGACTGGGCCAAGCAGAACAAGACCATGTTCCTGGCCTCGGAGTCGCTGACCGAGGCGCTCACCTGGTCCAAGGGGCACGACTACGCGGTGCGCCTGCGCCCCAACACCTACGAGCAGGGGCGCATGCTGGCCGACAAGGCCGGCAAGATGAAGTACGTGAAGTGGGCCACCATCGGCCCCAACTACGAGTACGGCAAGCGCGCGTGGGAGACCTTCCGCGACCGGCTCAAGGAGCTGAAGCCCGACGTGCAGATGGTGGGCGAGCACTGGCCGACGCTCGGCAAGATCGAGCCGGGCCCCCTCGTCACCGCCATTCTCAACCAGAACCCGGACGCGCTCTACGTCTCGCTCTTCGGCAGCGACTGGCTCGCGTTCGTGCGCGAGGCCCAGAAGCGCGGGCTCTTCCAGAAGATGTTCGTGGTCGGCATCCTGCTCGGCGAGCCCGAGTACATCGACCCGCTCAAGCTCGAGGCGCCCGAGGGCATGCTGGTCACCGGCTATCCCTGGTACGACGTGAAGACCGCCGGGCACCAGGAGTGGGTCGCGCGCTTCATCAAGCGCGGGGACAAGACGCCGGTGCTCGGCTCGATCATCGGCTACATCACCTACCTCTCGGTCGCCGAGGCCATCAAGAAGGCGGGCGGCACCGAGACGCCCAAGCTGGTGGCCGCCTTCAAGGGCCTGAAGGTCGAGACCCCGATGGGGCCGATCATGTTTCGCGCCGCCGACGGGCAGTCCACCATGGGCGCGTGGGTGGGGACGACCAAGCTCGATCCCCAGCGCGGGGTGGGCATCATGGTGAACCACGAGTACGTGCCGGGCGAGAAGGTGCTGCCGACCGAAGACGAAGCCAAGAAGCTCCGCCCGGCCAATTAAGACCACCCCTCATCCTGCCCTCTCCCCTGAAGGGAGCGGGTGGCATTCGATGACCCTCGCCCCCGCCTCGGGGGAGAGGGCAGGGTGAGGGGGCCCGCACCGGCTCATGTCGCTCCTCTTCGTCCAGCTCCTGAGCGGGCTCGCCAACGCGATGTTCCTCTTCCTCATCGCGTCCGGTCTCTCCCTGATCTTCGGGGTCACCCGCATCGTCAACTTCGCGCACGGCTCCTTCTACATGCTCGCCGCCTACCTGACCTACTCGCTGGCCGCGGCGCTGCCCGGCGGCCCGGTCGCCTTCTACGCGGCGGTCCTGCTCGCCGCGGTCCTGGTGGCCGCGCTGGGCGGCCTCGTCGAGGTCCTGCTGCTCCGCCGCGTCTACAAGGCCCCCGAGCTCTACCAGCTCCTGCTCACCTTCGCGCTCGTGCTGGTGACCGCGGACGCGGTCCGCTATCTCTGGGGCGCCGACAACAAGACCGGCCCCAACGCCCCGGGCCTGGCCGGCTCGGTGATGATCATGGGGCAGCTCTTTCCCTCCTACGACCTCGCGGTCATCGCCTTCGGCCCGCTCGTGGCGCTCGGGCTCTGGCTGCTCTTCCACCGCACCCGCTGGGGCGTCCTGATCCGCGCGGCCACCCAGGACCGCGAGATGGTCGCCGCGCTCGGGGTGGATCAGTCGCGGCTGTTCACCTCCGTGTTCGTGCTGGGCTCCTTCCTGGCCGGCCTGGGAGGCGCGCTGCAGGTGCCGCGGCTGGCCCTCACCACCGTGATGGACACGTCCATCATCGTGGAGGCGTTCGTGGTGGTGGTGATCGGCGGCATGGGGTCGGTCTGGGGCGCGTTGCTGGCCTCGCTGCTCATCGGGGTGCTCAACGCCTACGGGGTGCTGCTGCTGCCCCGGATCGCCATCGTCCTGATCTTCGTGGTGATGGCGGTGGTGCTGGTGGTGCGGCCGTGGGGCCTGCTCGGCCGGCCCGAGATCCAGCTCCGCCCGCCCGGCAGCGGCGGCGTGGTCGAGGCGCGAGCCCGGCGCCTCGGGCCGATCTGGCTCGGAGCCGGGGTGATCGCGCTGGCCGGCCTGCCCCTGGTGCTGCCGAACTTCTGGATCTCCATCGCGGTCGAGATCTTCGCGTTCGCGCTCTTCGCGGCCAGCCTGCACCTCCTGATGTCGGTGGGCGGCATGGTGTCGTTCGGCCACGCCGCCTACTTCGGCCTGGGCGCCTACGGGGCCGCGGTGCTCCTCCAGCTCGCCGGCCTGCCCATGCCCGCCGCGTTCGTGCTCGCGCCGGTGGTGGCCGCGCTGGCCGCGGCGGTGTTCGGGTATTTCTGCGTGCGGCTCAGCAGCATCTACTTCGCGATGCTGACGCTCGCCTTCGCCCAGATCGTCTACGCGGTCGTGCACCAGTGGGACGACGTCACCGGCGGCGACAACGGCATGCTGAGCGTCTGGCCCGCCCGCTGGCTGGGCACGCCGAGCCGCTACTACTACTGGGCGCTCGCCGCCACGCTGCTGGGCCTGCTCCTGCTGCGGCTGGTCACCGCCTCGCCGTTCGGCCTCACCCTGCGGGCCGTCCGCGACCACGCGCGCCGCGCGGAGGCGGTCGGCGTGAACATCCGCGCGCTGCAGTGGACCGCGTTCGTGGTGGCCGGCTTCGTGGCCGGGCTCGGCGGCGCCATCTACGCCTTCCTCAAGGGCAGCGTGTTCCCGGTCTACACCGAATCGCCCATGTCGGTGCAACCGCTGGTGATGGTGCTGCTGGGCGGCGTGGGCTCGCCGGCGGGACCGCTCATCGGGGCCACCGTCTACAAGCTGCTCGACACCGTGATCACGCGCTACACCGACTACTGGCAGATCGTGCTGGGCGCCATTCTGCTGGTGCTGGTGCTCGCGTTCCCGCGGGGCGTCGCGGGCATGCTCGGCGGACGGCGCTCGTGAGCGCGGTGCTCGGGGGCGTGCCGGTGCTCGAGACGCGCGGGCTGTCCAAGGCCTTCGGGGGCGTGCGCGCGGTCCGGGACGTGGACCTCGCGATGCCGAAGGGGGAGATCCGCGCCCTGATCGGCCCCAACGGCGCGGGCAAGACCACGTTCTTCAACATGCTCACCGGCCAGCTCAAGGCCGACGCGGGTCTGGTCCTCTTCAAGGGCGAGCGTCTCAGCGGGCGGCCGCCCTACGCGGTCTGGCGGCGCGGGGTGAGCCGCACGTTCCAGATCACCGCCACGTTCGGGACCCTGACCGCGCTCGAGAACGTGCAGGTCGCGCGGCTCTCGCACCTCGGCAAGACCTACGCGCTGCTGGAGCGGGCCCAGCCGCTCCAGGCCGAGGAGGCGCGCGCCCTGCTCGAGCAGGTGGGCCTGGCCGATCAGGCCGGGCGGGTCGCCGCGGTGCTCGCCTACGGCGATCTCAAGAAGCTCGAGCTGGCGGTGGCCCTCGCCAACGA
>CAMLFJ010000260.1 GCA_946479205.1 uncultured bacterium
GGCGTGGCCCCCGCGCTGCGCGGACCGACCTGGAGGCTGCCGTCCACGTCGAGCCAGGCGATGGAGCCGCCGCCCGCGCCGACCGTGTGCATGTCGATCTGCGAGACCTTCACCGGGAACGCGCCCACCATGGAGTCGGCGGTCATCAGGGGCTGGAGATCGCGCACCAGGCAGACGTCGGTGGACGTGCCGCCCATGTCGTAGGTGATGAAGTCGCGGAGGCCCGAGGCCGCGCCCACGAAGCAGGCCTGGCTCACCCCGCCCGCCGGCCCCGAGAAGATGGTCTTGATCGGCAGCCGTCGCGCGGTGTCGGTGGTCATCATGCCGCCGCTCGAGGCGACGGTGAGGACGCCGTGGGTGTAGCCGGTGGCGAGCAGGCGCTCCTCCAGCGAGGTGAGATAGCCCTCCATCAGCGGCTGGAGATAGGCGTTGAGCACGGTGGTCGAGAAGCGCTCGAACTCGCGGTACTCGGCGACCACGTCGGCCGAGCAGGAGACGGGCAGGGCGGGGGCCCGGCCCTTGACCGCGTCGGCCACGAACCGTTCGTGCGCGGGGTTGAGATAGGCGTGCAGCAGGCACACCGCGACCGCCTCCGCGTCGGCGGCGAGGGCGCCGTCGAGCGCGCGCTCGATCGAGGCCGGATCGAGGGGGACCAGCACCGCCCCGTCCGGCCCGAGCCGCTCGGTCACCTCGAACCGGTGCTTGCGCTCCACCACCGGTTTCGGCCGGACGAAGGTCGGAATGAAGAGCGCGGGAATATTGCGCTTGGTGCGGCCGATCTCGATGAGGTCGCGGAAGCCCGCGGTGGTCAGCAGCGCGACGCGGGCCCCGCGGCGCTCGAGCACCGCGTTGGTGCCCACGGTGGTGCCGTGGACGAGGCGGCGTACGTCCGCGCTGGCGATGCCGAGGGCCTCGAGGCCGGCGAGCACCGCGGCGGCCTCCTGGCGCGGGCGCGAGGGCACCTTGGTGACGACCACGCGCCCGGTCTGGACGTCCACCGCGGTGAGATCGGTGAACGTCCCGCCCACGTCGATGCCGACGATGTACACGGTCAGAGCCCCGCGGTGTCCAGCACGAGCCGGGCCGCCCGCACGAGGCACGGAGCCCGGTCGGCGATGTGCGCCATCCGCGGGTCGGTGGACTCGCCGCGCACCCAGCGGCGGTGGAGCTGGACCACGACCACCACCGTCTTCCAGAGCGCGAACGCCTCCCACCAGCTCACCGCGCCCGGGTCGGCGCCGGTCCGCGTGACGTAGCGCGCGGTGATCTCCGCGCGGGTCGGCAGGCCCATGTGGGCGAGCCCCGGCCGCGTGCCGCGCTGGGTCGCCTCGGTGTCCACCGGATCGGGCCAGTAGTTGAGCAGGGTGCCGAGGTCCACGAGCGGATCGCCGAGCGTCGTCATGTCCCAGTCGAAGATGGCGGTCACGCGGTCGGGGTTCTCCGGGGCGAACTGGCAGTTGTCGAGCTTGAGATCGTTGTGGACGATGGACGCGCGGCTCGGCCTCGGGCGGCGCCCGGCCAGGCGCGCGTGGATCCGCTCCATGTCGTCCGTCGCGTCGTCCGGGCGCGCGAGCGCCCAGCGCTTGGCCCAGCCATCGAGCTGGCGGTCGACGAAGCCCTCGGGGCGGCCGAGGTCGGCCAGGCCGCAGGCCGCGGGCTCGAGGGCGTGGAGATCGGCCATCGCCTCCACGAGCGCGAACGCGAGCCGGCGGCCGGCGTCGGGATGCGCGCGCAGGGCGGGGGGCATGGTGTCGCGCACCACCTCGCCGCGGCGGCGCTCCATCACGAAGAAGTCGGCGCCGAGCACGGCCGGATCGTCGCAGAAGAGATAGCCGCGCGGCGCCCGGTCGAAGTGGGGCCAGAGCCGCGAGAGCACCTTGAACTCGCGCTTCATGTCGTGGGCGCCGGGCGCGATCTCGCCGAACGGCGGCCGGCGCAGCACCAGCTCCTGCGGGCCGACCCGCAGGAGATAGGTGAGGTTGGCGGAGCCGTTGGGGAACTGGAGGATCTCGAGCGGCCCCCGCGCGGCCGGGAGGATCTCGGCGAGGCGCGGCGCGAGCCAGGCGTCGAGAGCGGCCCAGTCGAGCTGCTCGCCGGGACGGACCGGGGCGACCTCGGCCGGCGGCTCCACCGCGGACGGGGAACGGGTCCGGCCGCCCCTCCGTGAATGCCGAGCACCGCGCCGGTGGTGAAGCTGGAGGCGCTCGAGGCGAAGTAGAGCGCGGCCCCGACGACCTCTTCCGGCTCGCCGCCCCGGCCGAGGGCCATCGTGGCCTTCGCGCGCTCGCGGAACGCCTCGAGGTCCCAGGCCTTGGAGATGTCGGTGAGGAAGGGGCCCGGCATGATGCAGTTCACGCGCACGGTGGGCCCGAAGGCGCGCGCGAAGCCGCAGGTCATCGCGTTCACCGCGGCCTTGGCCGCCGCGTAGGGGATGACGCCGGCGGTGGGCCGGACCGCCGCGGTGCTCGAGACCATGATGATGGAGCCGCCCGCGCCCGCCGCCATTCGCGCGCCCACCATCGCGGTGAGCCGGAACGGGCCCTTGAGGTTCACGTCGAGCACCTTGTCCCAGAGATCCTCGGTCACGTTCTCGATGCGGTCGTAGAGCGGCGACATGCCCGCGTTGTTGACCAGCACGTCCACGCGGCCGAACTCCTTGTAGGCGGTCTCGGCGAGGGCCTCCACCTGGCCCCAGTGGCCCACGTGGCAGGCGACGGGGAGCGCGCGGCGGCCGGTGGCCTGGCGCACCTCCGTGGCGGTGGCCTCGCAGGAGGCGAGCTTGCGGCTCGCGATGACCACGTCGGCGCCGGCCTGGGCGAAGGCCAGGACCATGGCGCGGCCGAGGCCGCGGCTGCCGCCGGTGACGAGCGCGACCTTCCCGCTCAGATCGAAGAGGCCAGCGGGGGCGGCCATGCGATCAGCAGCCGAGCTTCTCGGCGAGCTCCACGAAGTCGCCCGCGACCACGTCGAAGGGCTGGCCGGGCTCGGGCTGCGGGCCCGGGCGGCCGGGGCCGAACTCGAGCGGGCGCGGCACGAAGGCGGTGCGCAGGCCGCAGCGCGCGGCGGCGGCCAGATCGCCCGGGTGCGCGGCCACCATGAGGCACTGCTCGGGCCGGAGGCCGAGGGCCTCCGCGCTGCGCAGGTAGGCCTCGGGCGTGGGCTTGTAGGCGCGCGCGACCTCGGCCCCCAGGATCACGTCCCACGGCAGCCCCGCGCGCTTGGCCATGTCCACCATCAGCCCGATGTTGCCGTTCGAGAGCGTGGCCAGGGTGAAGCGCCGCTTGAGCCGGGTGAGGCCGGGGACCGCGTCGGGCCACGGATCGAGCCGGTGCCACGCGTAGTTCAGATGGTCGATCTCGGCCGGGGAGACACCGGTGATCCCGAAGTCGCCGAGCAGCCGGACCAGGCTCTCGCGGTGCAGCTCGTCGAGCTTGGCCCACGGGCGCCGCCCGCTGCGGACCTCCTCCATCGCGGGCTGGTACAGCCCGCGCCAGGCGTCGGCGAACTTGGCCCAGTCCACCGAGAGGCGGCGGGGTGTGCCGAAGGCCTCGCCTTCCCGGGTGACGCTGGTGCGCCAGTCCACCACGGTGCCGAAGACGTCGAAGGTGAGCGCGCCGATCGAGGATTCATCCATGGCGTGGGTCTCCCGTCGCGGATGCTACGACGGGCGGGACGGGGAAGGCAAGCCGCCGCGCCGGGCCCGTGATACTGTCGGCGGCGATTTACCAATTCGAACCGGGAGGGCGACCATGCTCGCGATCTGGGTGAAGGTGAAGATCAAGGCGGCGATGCGGGACAAGTTCCTGAAGGCCATCGAGGCCGACGCGCTCGGCTCCGAGCGGGACGAGCCGGGCTGCCTGCGCTTCAACGTGCTGCAGGACGAGAAGGACGAGAACGTCTACTACTTCTACGAGGTCTACAAGGACCAGGCCGCGCTGGAGGCCCATCGCAACACGCCGCACTACGCGATCTGGCGCGGGGTGGCCGACGTCCTGGAAGGCCCGACCGAGCCCACCCGCTGCAAGCCGGTGTTCCCGGCCGCCCGCCAATACTGGGGGAAGATGTAAGACGGGGGAGAGCTATCTCTCGCCCTTCGCGCGGTTGGCGACCTCCACCGTCTTCTTCTCGACGTCGAAGCGGTGGGTCTCCTTGGTCTCCACGTCGCCGCCGGTGACGCGGATGAAGAAGGTGTCGTCGCCGAACTCGATGGAGTGGATGTCGCCCACCGCGAACGCGGCGGCGTGGCCGGGCTCGTTCATGAACTCGCGCTGGAGCGTGAGCTCGGCGTGGCCCGGCCGGCTGCCGTCGTCGAGGCGGCGCCAGCGGCGCATGCGGGTCGGGTTCTTGTAGTTGCCGTAGACGACCCAGCACGGCCCGTGGTCGTGCACCGAGGACTTGGAGGCCTTTGGCCGCGCGTGGACCAGCACGTGCACGTCGGTCTCCGGATCGTGGCCGATGGTCGCGCGCTCGACGTAGGGTACCGGATCGCCCAGGTGCTTCTTGAGCAGCTCCGGATTGTGCAGGAGCTTCTCCAGGTGATCGCGGATCTCCGCGAGCCCGGCCGGGATGCCCTTGATCTGGATGGTCGTGCGCGTGTCGGCGAGGAACTGATCGAGGGAGTAGGTCGTGTCCATGGCCGCCCTCCTTGGGGTGACGGCCGGATCATAGCAGAACGTCGTGTACAATAGGACCCCGTGCCCGCTCCCACTGATCGCTCCGTCGCCGCCCCGGGTTTTCGTAACGATGTTCGAGTCATCGGCCTCATCGCTTCAGCCCATTTCTTCAGTCACTTCTTCCAGCTCACGCTGCCCCCGCTCTTCCCGCTGCTGAAGGAGGTCTGGGGCGTGCCGTACGTCGCGCTCGGCCTCGCCATGAGCGTGTTCTACGGCGCCTCCGGCGTCGGCCAGCCCCTGTCCGGCTTCCTGGTGGATCGGGTGGGCGCGCACCGGGTGCTCCTCGGCGGGATGGCCCTCTTCTCCGCGTCCATCGCGCTGGCCGGCCTCGTGCCCACCTACTGGCTCCTGCTGCCGGTGGCGTTTCTGGCCGGGCTCGGCAACAGCGTGTTCCATCCCGCCGACTATTCGATCCTGAATGCCTCCGTGGACCCGCGGCGGATCGGGCGCGGCTACAGCGTGCACGCGATCTCGGGCAACCTCGGCTGGGCGGGGGCGCCGAGCGTGGTGGGCGGGCTCACCGCGCACTTCGGCGGGCGCGTTGCGCTGGTGACGGTGGGGGCGGCCGGGCTGGCGGGGGTCTCGGTGCTGGCGACCCAGCTCCGGGCCTTCGCGGGGGGGCCGGCGACGGAGCGAGCCCGGAGCTCGACCGGGCGCGAGGTGCGCCTGCTGCTGACCGCGCCGATCCTGTCCGCGTTCGCCTATTTCGCGCTGATCGCCACCGCGCTGATCGGGCTGCAGACCTTCGGCGTCACCACGCTGATGCG
>CAMLFJ010000261.1 GCA_946479205.1 uncultured bacterium
CGCCGGCAGGAGCCGCGTCTCGGCGAGCCGCGCGCCGAACTCGGCGCGCTCGCTTGCCGAGGGCAGCTCGCCGAACCACAGCAACCGCGTCGTGTCCTCGAAGCTGGCCGCCCCCACCAGGTCCGCGATCTCGTAGCCGCGGTAGTAGAGGCGCCCGGCCTCCCCGTCCACCCGGCAGATCGCCGACCGCGCCGCGATGATGTCCTCGAGCCCATCCTTGTACGTCGCCACCGCCGTCGTCATGGCATTTGTCCTCCCTGGTTGATTATAGTTGATTTAGCTTGATTAGACCAGACGGAGCCTGACAATGCCGGGCCGGGCGGCCGAGGGGCTGCTAGCATGGAGGCCATGGTGGTCATCGACGGCGAGGAGTACCTGACCGGGGACGAGGCGGCGGGCCTGCTCGGGGTGAAGCGCGAGACCCTCTACGCCTATGTGAGCCGCGGGATGCTGAAGAGCTACCGCCAGGGCATCAAGCGCCAGCGCCTCTACCGGCGCGCCGAGATCGAGGCCCTGGTCCGCCTGGCGCCCTCGATCGCGGTGGACCCGGCCGCGGCGCCTGAGGGCCGCGCCGCCCAGCCGGTCGAAGTACCCCTCGCCGAGTCCTGGATTAGAGACTAGTTCTACCTTTCACAGATTCCGCTTTCCGGGATTCTGTGCGGTGTCCTTGCGGCTGAGTTTTCTTCAATGGTCTGCTCCCAATTCTTGTGGAGGGAGCCCGGGTCATTGAAGACGACGCGGAGGAGAACACTATCCTCTGCCAAGGGACTCCTCCAAGAATGTGAAGAGAGCCCGAAGGGGTAGCCTCTAGAGGGCGGCCCGTCCCCTTCGGGCGTAGTGCCGGGCGCGTCGGCTGACGCCCGGTGGTTAGTTAGCTTACATCGTCGTCCGCTTAACGCCTGTCGCCGTGGTGACGATGGTGACCATGTCCACCCCAGCCGGGGCCGACAGGTACAGGCAAGATGCAAGCTTGAGTTCCAACGGTAACAGCCAGAAGCAGCAACACGATCCTCAGATAGCGCATAGAGCGCACCTCCTTGGATCATCAGACGGGCTGCGGGGTGCAAGCATTCCAGATGAACTCGCGGGTCCACCGTATCGGACAGACACCTCCGACTAAAGTCCAATAGATCGACGAAGGTCTAATAGACACGCCTGGGGCAATCCTCGCACACTGGGTGTCGCCTGTTGCCCAGCCGACCGGGTGCCGGCGCAAGGACCCCGCGGAATCCGGCATGTCGAATCTGTCCGACACCCTCGGGGTGCGCTCACGAGACGGGGGATACGATGCTCGCGATCTGGGTGAAGGTGAAGATCAACGCGACGCTGCGGGACAAGTTCCTGGAGGCCATCGAGGCCGACGCGCTCGCCTCGGAACGGGAGGAGCCGGGTTGTCTCCGCTTCAATGTGTTCCAGGACGAGAAGGACGAGAATGTGTACTACCTCTTCGAAGTCTACAAGGACCAGGCCGCGCTGGAGGCGCACTGCAAGACACCGCACTATGCGCGCTGGCGCGGAGTGGCCGACGTCCTGGAAGGGGCGCTGGTCGCTCCTTTCACCGCCGCCGCAATCCGGCGCCTGGGCGGGATCCGGTGGCAGTGGCTGCGACGTCTGGTTTACGCGATCGGACTCTGGCCCACGGAACCCATCCGGTGCCGGCCGGTCTTCCCGGCCACCTCCGCATACTGGGGGTTGGTCCCAGACGATCGCCAGGGAGATCTCTGGGTCTCGCGTTCAGCTGGCTCACGTGCCGCAGCCTCCACCGAAGCGCCTGGCACTTACCCGATCACCTGATCCGTCCGCTGCGAGGAGCGCCGGCGGGATCGTCAGGCCGAGGGCCCAGGGCCAACCTGCGCTCCCGGCGCTACCATTCAGTCCTGGAACGCGGCCAGGGCCTCCTGGAGGCGCTCCGCCTCCGGGTCGTCCGCGAACACCGAGCGGAGGAAGCGCGCCCCGCACGGGCAGATGACGGCCAGGCGGAACCCCCGATCGATCGGCTTGGTGGCGCCCCGCAGCACCCCGCACTCGCGATGCGTCAGGACGAAGCCGCGCAGCTCGGCGTAGACACCCATGGTGGTCCGTAGAGTAACAAACCCCGAGGGCCCCGGCACGGGGCGGCGTGTAGAATGAGCATGCGATCGGGACTGATGGGGTCTCCGATGAACGCCACGACCGTACACGTCACCGTCGACGAATCCGCAATCGAGGTCCCGGCCGGCGCCACGGTGCTGGATGCCGTGAACCGCCTCGGCATCGCGCTGCCCCAGCTCTGCAAGGACCCGGACCGCGCGCCGCTCGGCGCCTGTCGTACCTGCCTCGTCCACGTCGAGGGGCAGCGCGGCGTGCCCGCGGCCTGTCACCTGCCCGCGCGGGACGGAATGGTCGTCAGCACCGTCCATCCGGAGGCGGTGCGCACGCGGCGCGCGGTGCTCGATCTCACGCTCTCCATGCTGACGCCGTCGGCGGCCCGCGACGGGTTCGGGCAGCTCGGCGCCGCCGCGGCCCAGCACGAGCTCCCGCGCCCCGGCTACTCGGCCCATCACCACTTCGAGTCCGACGCGTCCAAGTCCTTCTTCGTGCTCGACCGGGAGGCGTGCATCCTGTGCGGCCGCTGCACGGTGACCTGCGGCGACGTCCAGCACATCGGCGCCATCTCGCTGGCCGGCCGGGGCCACGACGCGCGCGTCGGCGTCTTCGCCGACGGCGCCATGTCGTCTTCCTCCTGCACCTCCTGCGGCCAGTGCGTGGCCACCTGCCCCACCGGGGCGCTGCGCCCCAAGGAGGAGCCGTCGCCCATCGTCCGCCAGGTCGAGACCACGTGCCCCTACTGCGGGGTAGGCTGCGGCATCACCCTCCGGGTGCGCGCCGACGAACGGCTCTCGATCATGGCCGACGACGTGCCCGCCAACAGCTCGAGCCGCGGCACGCTCTGCGTGAAGGGCCGCTTCGCCACCGGCTTCGTGCATTCGCCCGACCGCATCACCACGCCGCTGATCAAGCGCGACGGCCGCTGGCAGGAGGCGAGCTGGGACGAGGCCCTCGACGCGGCCGCCGACGGGCTGGCCCGCAACCGCGGCCACTTCGGCGCGCTCGCCTCGGCCAAGGCCACCAACGAGGACGGCTTCGTCATCCAGAAGCTCACCCGCGTGGTGATGGGCACCAACAACGTGGACCACTGCACGCGGCTCTGCCACTCGCCCTCGGTGGAGGCCATGCTGGTCTCCATGGGCTCGGGCGCCACCTCGAACTCCTACCAGGACTACGAGGAGGCGGGCTGTCTCATGGTGGTGGGCGCGGACGCTTCCGCCAACCACCCGGTCATCGCGATCCGCTTCCGGCGCGCGGTGGCCCGCGGGGCGCGCCTCATCGTGGTGAACCCCAAGCGCGTGGATCTCTGCGACCAGGCCGATCTCTGGATCCGCCAGCAGCCGGGCACCGACGTGGCCCTCTTCAATGCGATGGCGCGCGTGATCCTGGACGAGGGGCTCGCCGATCTCGACTTCATCCGTTCGCGCACCGAAGGCTTCGACGCGTGGGTCCGCTCGCTCGATCCCTACACCCTCGAGTACGCGGAAACCGTCACCGGCGTGGCGCGCGACGACATCGCGCAGGCCGCCCGCTGGTACGCGCGGCCGCCCTTCGCAGGCTCGTGCCTGATCTGGGGCATGGGCATCACCCAGCACATCAACGGCACCGCCAACGCCCACGCGGTGCTCAACCTCTCGCTGGCCGCCGGGCAGATGGGCTTCCCGGGCTCCGGGATCTCCCCGCTGCGCGGCCAGAACAACGTGCAGGGCTGCGGCGACGCAGGCTGCATCCCGACCAACCTGCCCGGCTACGCGGGCTACGGCACAGGCGACCTCGACCGCTTCGAGCGGGCCTGGGGCGTGCGACCGCCGGGCGAGCAGGGCCTCGTCGTCACCGAGATGGTGGAGGGCTGCCTCGACGGGCGGGTGCGGGCGATGTACGTGGTGGGCGAGAACCCGCTCCTCTCCGAGCCCGATCTCCACCACGCCGAGAAGGCCATCCAGCAGCTCGACTTCCTCGTGGTGCAGGACCTCTTCATGCACGAGACCGCCGAGCACGCCCACGTGTTCCTGCCCGCCGCCGCGTTCGCCGAGAAGGACGGGACGTTCACCAACTCCGAGCGGCGGGTGCAGCGGATCCGCCAGGCCATCGCCCCGCCGGGCCAGGCGCGCCCCGACTGGTGGATCGCCTGCGAGCTGGCCAAGCGCACCGCGCGGCGGCTCGGGACGACGGTGGCCGGCTTCGACTACCGGCACCCCTCCGAGATCTTCGACGAGATGGCCAGCCTCTGGCCGAGCGTCGGCGGCATGTCCTACGCGCGGCTCGACGGCGGCGGGCTGCAGTGGCCGTGCCCGAGCCCGGAGCATCCCGGCACCCGCTACCTCTACGGCGAGTCGTTCCCGCGCGGCAAGGGGCGCTTCGTGCCGGTGGCCCAGACCGCGACCGCCGCAGAGCTGCCGGATCCGGACTATCCCTTCCTGCTCAATACGGGACGACTGCTCTACCACTGGCACGGCGGCACCATGACCCGCCGGGTGCAGGGCCTGCTCGAGCTGGCCCCGCGCCTGGAAGTCGCGGTGCACCCGAGCGACGCGCGCCGCCTGGGGGTGGGGGACGGGGCGGCCCTGCGCGTGGTTTCCCGGCGGGGCGAGCTGACCGCTTACACCCGCGTGACGGAGGCGGTCCGGCCGGGCGCGATCTTCGTCCCGTTCGTGAAGTTTGCCGACTCGGCGGCGAACTTCCTGACCAATGCCGCCTTCGACCCCTCCGCCAAGATCCCGGAATACAAGGTCTGCGCGGTTCGCCTCGAGCGGATCTGATACACTCCCGCTCCCGGGCGGTCAGGCGGGCGCGGTGGCTTCGCTCAGGAACGCATCCAGCACCGTCGCGAAAGGCACCGGCGCATCGAGCACCAGATGATGATACGTACCGGGAATCTCCACCAGCCGGGCCCGAGGCAGGCGCGTCAGCATGTCCGCGGCCATCTCGCGAGGCAGGATCGGCGAGTGCTCACCACGCACGAGCAAGGTCGGCGCGGTGATGCGCTCGAGCAGGGCCCAGCCGTCGGTCGGCCGGCGGCGACCGTTGCACGCGGGATCGAAGCGGTAGAGGAAACGGCCATCGCGCTCGGCGATCCCCTGGCGGGCCAGGTGCTCCAGCAGCCGCGGGTCGGCCACGGTCTCGCGCGGGAGCAGGCGAAAGCTCCTGAGCGCGGAGTCGAGCGTCTCGTGGCGCATGGGCCCGCGATCGCCCCGGCGGTGCATGTTCTGGAGACGCTCGGCCGGGATCGAGGGCCGGCTGTCCACCACCACCAGGCGGTCGGTTCGATCCGAATGCCAGGCGGCGATACCGGCGTTATTGGCAGGGCATGCAGCCGCG
>CAMLFJ010000262.1 GCA_946479205.1 uncultured bacterium
AACCAGGTCATGGGCGACGGGATCATGGCCCTCTTCGGCGCGCCGCTCGCCCACGAGGACCACGCGGTGCGCGCCTGTCACGCCGCCCTCCGCATGCAGCAGACGGTCGGCTGGTACGCGGAGGAGCTGCGCCGCGGCCGAGGCGTGGACGTGCAGATCCGCGTCGGGCTCAACTCGGGCGAGGTGGTGGTGCGCGCGATCGACAGCGACCTGCACATGGACTACTCGGCCATCGGCCAGACCACGCACCTGGCCGCGCGCATGGAGCAGCTCGCCCGTCCCGGCTCGATCCTGATCTCGCGCGAGACCCTGCGGCTGGCCGAGGGCTACGTGGAGATCAAGGCGCTCGGGCCGGTGCCGGTGAAGGGCATGCCCGAACCCGTCGAGGTCTTCGAGCTGGTCCGCTCCGAGCAGGTGCACTCCCGTCTCGAGGCCAGCGCCGCGCGGGGCCTCACCCCGTTCGTGGGCCGCGAGGCCGAGGTGGACGCGCTCCACCAGGCGATGGCGCGGGCCGCGGCGGGCCACGGCCAGGTGGTGGCGGTGTCGGGCGAGCCGGGGGTGGGCAAGTCGCGCCTGTTCTGGGAGTTCACCCACTCTCATCGCGCGCACGGCTGGCTCATGATGGAGGCGCAGGCCACCTCCTACGGCAAGAACACCTCGTACCTCACGGTCAAGGAGCTGCTCCAGAACTACTTCCACCTGGAGGAGCGCGACGACGTCCGCCGGGTGCGCGAGAAAGTCACCGGCAAGCTCCTGACACTCGACGAGAACCTCCGGCCGACCCTGCCCGCGTTCCTCCAGCTCCTCGACGTGCCGGTGGACGACGCGGAATGGCAGACGCCGGACCTGCCGCAGCGCCGCCAGCGCATGCTCGACGCGGTGAAGCGCCTCATCCTCCGGGAAGGCCAGGTGCAGCCGGTGCTCCTGGTGTTCGAGAACCTGCACTGGCTGGACTCGGAGAGCCAGGCGTTCCTCGACAGCCTCGTGGACAGCCTGCCGCTGGCCCGCGCGCTCGTGCTGGTGAGCTATCGGCCCGAGTACCAGCACGGGTGGGCGCGCAAGAGCTACTACACCCAGTTCCGGATCGATCCGCTTCCGCCCCAGAGCTCGGAGGAGCTGCTCCACGCGCTGATGGGCGACGACCCGGGGCTCGGCCCGCTCAAGCAGCTCCTGATCGAGCGGACCGAGGGCAATCCGTTCTTCATCGAGGAGAGCGTGCGCACGCTGGCCGAGACCAAGGTGCTCGCCGGCACCCCGGGGCATTACCGGGTGACCCGCGAGGTGCAGAAGGTCCAGGTGCCCGCCACCGTGCAGGCGGTGCTCGCCGCGCGGATCGACCGTCTCCCCATCGAGGGCAAGCGCTTGCTGCAGGCCGCCGCGGTCATCGGCAAGGACGTGTCGATGGCCCTGCTGCAGGAGATCGCCGATCTCTCCGAGGAGACGGTGCGTCGCAACCTGACCCTGCTCCAGTCCGGTGAGTTCCTGTACGAGATCAGCCTGTTCCCGAGTGTGGAATACACCTTCCGCCACGCGCTGACCCACGAGGTGGCCTACTCGAGCCTGCTGCAGGATCGCCGCCGCGCTCTGCACGGCCGCGTGGTCCAGGGGATCGAGCAGCTCTATGCGGACCGCCTGCCCGAGCACTTCGAGCGTCTCGCCCACCACGCGGTGCGCGGCGAGGTGTGGACGAAGGCGGTGGCCTATCTGCGCCAGGCCGGGACCAAGGCGACGGCGCGCTCCGCCAATCGCGAGGCGGTCACCTTCATCGAGCAGGCGATGGCGGCGCTGGGGCGGCTGCCCGAGGGCCGGCCCGCGACCGAGCTGGCGATCGACCTGCGGCTCGACCTGCGGTCGCCGCTGCTGCAGCTCGGCCAGCTCGAGCGCGTGCTGACCCTCTCGCAGGAAGCGGAGGCGATGGCCGAGAAGCTCGGCGACGAGCAGCGGCTGGCGCGCGTCTACACCTACCTGATCAACTACCACTACATGAAGGGCGAGCCGGAGCTGGCCATCGAGTACGGCGAGCGCTGCCTGCGCATCGGCGACGCGGCCGGTGACGCGGGGCTGCAGGCGCTGGCCCGCGGCTACCTGGGCTATAGCTGCCACGCGCAGGGCCAGTACCGGCGCGCCCACTCGACGCTGCGCGAGAACGTGGAGGCTCTCGAGCTGGTGCAGGGCGAGGCTCCGGGCGGGCAGGCCGGCGTCTCCTACGTCACCTCGAGCGGCTGGCTCGCCTGGACCCTGGCGGAGATCGGCGAGTTCGATGCGGCCGCGCTCTCGCTCGACAAGGCGCAGCGGGCGGGCGAGGCGAGCGGCCACGCCTACACCCAGACCATCGCGCGCACCATGGCCGGGCTGGCCTGGCTCCGGCGCGGCCAGCTCGAGCGCGCGCTGCCCGCGCTCCAGCGAAGCCTCGACGCCTGCCGCGAGAAGAGCCTCGACGTGTGGCGGCCGATTCCCTCGTCGCTCCTGGGCCTCACCCTGGTGCTGCTCGGCCGGCGCGAGGAAGGGATGCGGCTGCTCGAGGACGGGGTGGCGCTGACCGAGGACCTGGGCGTGCGCGCCTATCTCGCACTCTGGACCACGAACCTCGGCGAGGGCCTGGCCGCGGCCGGCCAGCTCGACCGCGCCCGGAGCGTGGCCCAGCGCGCGCTCGACCTGGCCCTCCAGCACAAGGAGCGCGGGCACCAGGCCGGTGCGCTGCGCCTGATGGGCGAGCTCGCCGCGCTGAACGAGCCGCCCGCGGTGGGCGAGGCCGAAGGCTACTACAGCCGGGCGCTGAGCCTGTCCCAGGAGCTCGAGCTGCGCCCGCTCCAGGCGCGGATCCACCTGGGACTGGGACGGCTCCTGCGTCTGTCGGGCGACCGGGAGCGCGCGGAGGATCATCTGGCGACCGCGCTCGGTCTCCTGCGCGAGATGGACATGCGCTTCTGGCTCTCGCGGGCCGCCGAGGAGCTCCTGCATCTCGGGCACCTGTTCGTGGTGGCGCGCCACAATATCCAGCTCTACGACTACCTCAAGCGCGAGTACGCGGGCGAGCCGGTCACCGTGATCCTGGACCGGCGTCATGGCGAGCGGCGGGAGCGTGCGGAGGCCACCGCCAGCGAGCGGCGCGCCGCCGACCGGCGGCGCCAGTTCCGCGTGGACGAGTCCATTCGCACGCGCGGGTTCGCGGTCGTCCCCGAGATCATCGGAGGGGCCTGACCCCGCTCGCGGCCACCTCCCGCCCGAACGGCGAGAGGCCCCGGCTCACCAGCCGCACCTCCGTCGCGCGCTTGCCGTCGGTGCCGGCCTGCGGCTCGAAGGAGACGCGCTCGCCGACCCGGGGCGCCACCCCGCGCCCGTCCCGTCCCCGGATCACGTAGAGGTCCTGGTCGTCCCCGATGATCAGGCCCCACGCGGTGGGCCGATCGTAGAATTCGATGCGGCCGGTCTTGATCATGGGCGGATCCTAGGGCGCGGGGCGCGGTCGGCACAATGTCCAGAATGTCGGACAGGGGTGCACTAGAATATCGGCGGTCCAAGGAGGCCCATCATGACCGTCAGCCAGAGCGAGAAGGCCGCCCGCTTCCGCGCCCTCCACGAGGCGCCGGGGGCATTCGTGATTCCGAACCCGTGGGACGCCGGCTCCGCGCGCATCCTCGCTGCGCTCGGCTTCCAGGCGCTCGCCACCTCGAGCGGCGCCGAAGCCGGCACGCTCGGCCGCCGCGACGGCAAGGTGACGCGCGAGGAAGCGCTCGCGCATTGCCGCGCCATCGCCGAGGCGACCGATCTGCCGGTGAGCGCGGATCTCGAGAAGTGCTTCGCGGACGCGCCGGCCGAGGCGGCGGAGACCATCCGGCTCGGCGCCTCGGTCGGGCTCGTGGGCGGCTCCATCGAGGACGCCACCGGCAACAAGGACAAGCCGCTCTTCGACATCGGCGTCGCCACCGAGCGCGTGGCCGCCGCGGTGGCGGCCGCGCGCGCGGTGGGGTTCCCGTTCACGCTCACCGCGCGCACCGAGAGCTTCCTGCGGGGCAATCCCAACCTGGACGACGTGATCCGGCGCCTCCAGGCCTTCGAGAAGGCGGGCGCGGACGTGCTCATGGCCCCGGGCCTGCCCGACCTGGCCGCGGTGCGCGCGGTGTGCGCGGCGGTGAAGAAGCCGGTCAACTTCATGGTGGGCATCAAGGGGAAGTCGTTCACCGCGGCCGAGCTGGCCGCGGCGGGCGTGAAGCGGATCAGCCTCGCGACCTCGCTCTACCGCTCCGCGATGAGCGGCCTGATCGACGCGGCCCGCGAGGTGCAGGCGGGCGGGACCTTCGGCTACGTGGATCGCGGCGTCTCGTCGGCGGAGCTCGCCGGCTTCATGGAGGGCTGACCTCCGGGAGCGGCCGCCCTCTCAGATCCGCACGAGAGCGATGCCCTGGTCCGCGAGCCAGGTCGAGACCTTCCGCCAGCCCTCCGGGTCGCGTTGTGTCCAGCCCTCGATCGCGCCACTGGAGACCACCACCCACGGGAGCTGCTCCTGACAGACGCGGCGGACGAGGCGGGCGAGGTCGGTGCCCGCGCCCAGGTCGTCGAGGAGATCCGCGGTGGTCACGGGCGCACGACGCGGAAGCGGGAGATGCGGCCGGTGACCGGGTGAACGTCGACGCTGAACTGGTTCAGTCGCGTGGAGTAGTCGAGCCCGCCGCCACCGGGGCCGAGGTCGGACAGGGGCCATCCTTCGTCGCGGACCGGATCATCGTAGATGTCCGAGAAGAAGCCGAACCGGCCCGCGTTCGTTCCCGGCTCGCGGGTGTCGTCGAGTGTGGCGCCGCCGATCACGAGGCCGTTGACGAATGTCGGCTCCGCGGAAACCGGCGAGGCGGGCAGCAGAACGGCGAAGGCCAGGCACGGTCCGAGGCGTCGCACCAGTATGATGGCGCTCCTTCGTGGGTGGAGAGGGTCGACCGGGCCCTTCATCGATCCGCAACGGGCCCGCGCGGAGACCCTAGCGCGCCGCGGTGACCGGGCGATGACCGATCTGTTACTTGTTCGGTACGATCGGCCGGCCGGCCCGGAGTCGGCTGCGCGCCTCGACGAGCTTCGGATACACGGGATGATCGAGTGCGTCGTGGCGGGTCACGCCTTCCGGGCACACCAGGTGGCAGCGGAGCCGATCGGGCGTCAGCTCGATCATCCCGATCCCGGTCACCTTCTCGCCGATCCGGTCCTGCACCTCGTCGGGCAGGAAGTATGCGGTGGACGGCATCCACAGGTGGCGCACCCCGTCGACCACGCGATCGCGGTACTGGTGCACGTGGCCGCTCACGACCGCGGCCAGCCGCACGGGGGCGAGGAGCGTGAACAGGCGGCGCCGCGCCGCGACCGGAACGTAGCGCTGGTGGGGGAGCTCGTCGGCGGGCGAGTCCTGGAA
>CAMLFJ010000263.1 GCA_946479205.1 uncultured bacterium
GACGCGGGATCGTGGCCATCGTCGCCGAGCACGCGAACGCCCCCGTTGGCGACGACCACTCGCTGCAGCCGCTCGAGCAGCGCGGCGAAGCCGGTGGCCGGCGGCGGGAGCAGCTCGCGCCCGGCCCCGAGCTCCAGCTCGAGTCGGCGATCGGTCATGAGCGCGGCCACACCCGGCCCGAGCAGTCGTACCGTCATCACGACCTCGTAACCGTCCCTGGACACGTCGAACGACTTCTCGAGGCGAACGTCGCCGCCCGGCAGGTCGGCGTGAAACGTGACGCGGCGGGCACGGGCCTCCTCGGTGTCGGTAGCCGCGAAGCGCAGGCCCTGGAGATCCACGACCGGACCGGGACCGCGGAGGCCGAGCCGCGCCTGCGGCGGATCGTCGGCGCCGGTGAACCGGACCGCGGTGCCCGATCCCGCGTCGGCCTGCGTGCAGGAGGGATGGCAGGCGCGCCAGGCCACGGGGCCAGCACCGTCCAGCGCAAACACGAGTTCGAGCCGGTCGGTCGTGACGCGCACCCGGTCGGCGCTGGCCTCGTCGGCCGCGACGGGGCCGGCGACCGCGCCGGCGAGCAAGAGAAGGCCGACGAGCAGGGTCCGGCCAGCCATCAGCGATAGAATCGGCTCATCTCCTTCTGCGCGGCCCGCAGGTCCTCCCGGGGAAGGGTCGAGTGGGTCACCAGCCGGTAGTCCCGATCGCGGATCTCATAGCTGGCCGGGTACACGATCGTCACCCGCTCCGGCTCGATCAGCGCGAACTCGCTGTAGCTCGCCGCGATGAGCCAGTCCCACTGCCCGTCCGAGAAGAGATCGCGCCCGCTCGCGTAGTCCGCGGGCGGATTCGCGCAGCCGAAGAGCCCACCGACCAGGGTCGGCGCGACGTCGTTGTGCGAGGTCCGCCGCGTCACCCGCCCCGGCGGCCGCCCGGGCCAGCTCACCACCAGCGGCGTCCGCATCTGGTAGCCGCTGTACGACGTCCCGTGCCCCGTGAAGCCCTGCCCGCTCTCGTCGAACTCCATGCCGTGATCCGACGTCACGAGCACGACCGTGGACGCGAGCAGCTTGCGCCGCTCCAGATCGTCGAGCACCTGCCCGACCAGCCCGTCCACGTAGTGCACCGCGCTCAGGTACCGCGCGTGAAGGCCGGCCTGGGTGGACGCCCCGGGCGGCACCGTCGACACCGGGGGGTAGTTGTCGGGGGGCTCGATCGCGACCACCGCGTTGTAGTACAGGAACCCGAAGAAGGGCCGCGCCGGATCCCGCCGGTCGAGCCAGCCATACCATTCCTCGGTCAGCGCTCGGTCTCGCCCGCTGGACCCCGGGTATCGCGAGCTCGTCTCGAGGCGCAGGTTCGGCACGCGGGCCAGGGCCGTCCGATCGAGCGCGACGATCCGGTAGAGCGGCGAGCTCGCGAATAACCCGAGCTGGTAGTCGTGCTGTCGGAAGAGGTCCATCAGCACCGGCGGCCGGGCCACCTGGGCGAAGGCGTCCCAGTAGGTCGCGGGGAGACTGTAGAAGAGCGAGAACATCCCGGCCCGCGACGAGTTGCCGCCACTCCAGTGCCGATCGAACTGGATCGCCCCGCGCGCGAACGCGGCCAGCCGCGGCGCGCTCGCGTCGGTGAGCGCGTCCGCCCGCATCCCGTCGATCACCACGAGCAGCACGTTGAGCCGCGGTCCCCGGGGCTCGCACCGCAGCGGCGCGAGCGGGTACTGCAGCTCGCCGACCGGGCCCGCGCCGAGGGTGGCGTCGAGGGATTGCTCGCGCGCCCGATTCCGATCCACGAGACCGACCCTCGCCAGGAGGCCCGCGTTCCGGAGCGGGTAGTACAGCGGCAGGTACCGGGTGAACGAGACCACCGGCACGTCGTAGCGCGCCTCGGCCCACGCGTGGACGAGATGGCCGGCCACGAAGCACGCCGCCAGACCCACCGCCAGGTAGCGCCCGATCCGACGCCCCGGCGGCTGGGCGGTGCGCTGCCAGACCCAGCTCGCCAGCATCGCCTCGATCGCCACCCCCACCCCGACGTACAGCGCGAGAAATCCCCACGTCTGCGGGGCCAGCAGCATGAACGTCAGGGCATTCAGATGGTAGCGGTTCTCCGCGAAGACGAGGCTGTCCAGCATCAGCAGGCCCGCCCCGGCCGCGCCCAGCGCCACCCCCAGCGGCACCACCACCCGCGGCCGGGGGCACAGCAGGATCACCGGCATCAGCAGCAGGAGCCCCGGGAGGTAGGCGAGCGCGGTCACGTGCCCCACGTAGGCCACGGGCACGTAGCCCCAGGCCACCGACGGCGTGAGCCGCACGTAGAGCCAGAGGTACCGGAGCCCGATCGTCGCCAGCAGCGCCGCGTTCGCCACCGCGAACCAGCTCGCCCACCGCAGCAGCCGCCGCCTCGAGAGCTCCGCCCGCGCCGCCACTAGCGGTAGAATCGGCTCATCTCCTTCTGCGCGGCCCGCAGGTCCTCCCGGGGAAGGGTCGAGTGGGTCACCAGCCGGTAGTCCCGATCGCGGATCTCATAGCTGGCCGGGTACACGATCGTCACCCGCTCCGGCTCGATCAGCGCGAACTCGCTGTAGCTCGCCGCGATGAGCCAGTCCCACTGCCCGTCCGAGAAGAGATCGCGCCCGCTCGCGTAGTCCGCGGGCGGATTCGCGCAGCCGAAGAGCCCACCGACCAGGGTCGGCGCGACGTCGTTGTGCGAGGTCCGCCGCGTCACCCGCCCCGGCGGCCGCCCGGGCCAGCTCACCACCAGCGGCGTCCGCATCTGGTAGCCGCTGTACGACGTCCCGTGCCCCGTGAAGCCCTGCCCGCTCTCGTCGAACTCCATGCCGTGATCCGACGTCACGAGCACGACCGTGGACGCGAGCAGCTTGCGCCGCTCCAGATCGTCGAGCACCTGCCCGACCAGCCCGTCCACGTAGTGCACCGCGCTCAGGTACCGCGCGTGAAGGCCGGCCTGGGTGGACGCCCCGGGCGGCACCGTCGACACCGGGGGGTAGTTGTCGGGGGGCTCGATCGCGACCACCGCGTTGTAGTACAGGAACCCGAAGAAGGGCCGCGCCGGATCCCGCCGGTCGAGCCAGCCATACCATTCCTCGGTCAGCGCTCGGTCTCGCCCGCTGGACCCCGGGTATCGCGAGCTCGTCTCGAGGCGCAGGTTCGGCACGCGGGCCAGGGCCGTCCGATCGAGCGCGACGATCCGGTAGAGCGGCGAGCTCGCGAATAACCCGAGCTGGTAGTCGTGCTGTCGGAAGAGGTCCATCAGCACCGGCGGCCGGGCCACCTGGGCGAAGGCGTCCCAGTAGGTCGCGGGGAGACTGTAGAAGAGCGAGAACATCCCGGCCCGCGACGAGTTGCCGCCACTCCAGTGCCGATCGAACTGGATCGCCCCGCGCGCGAACGCGGCCAGCCGCGGCGCGCTCGCGTCGGTGAGCGCGTCCGCCCGCATCCCGTCGATCACCACGAGCAGCACGTTGAGCCGCGGTCCCCGGGGCTCGCACCGCAGCGGCGCGAGCGGGTACTGCAGCTCGCCGACCGGGCCCGCGCCGAGGGTGGCGTCGAGGGATTGCTCGCGCGCCCGATTCCGATCCACGAGACCGACCCTCGCCAGGAGGCCCGCGTTCCGGAGCGGGTAGTACAGCGGCAGGTACCGGGTGAACGAGACCACCGGCACGTCGTAGCGCGCCTCGGCCCACGCGTGGACGAGATGGCCGGCCACGAAGCACGCCGCCAGACCCACCGCCAGGTAGCGCCCGATCCGACGCCCCGGCGGCTGGGCGGTGCGCTGCCAGACCCAGCTCGCCAGCATCGCCTCGATCGCCACCCCCACCCCGACGTACAGCGCGAGAAATCCCCACGTCTGCGGGGCCAGCAGCATGAACGTCAGGGCATTCAGATGGTAGCGGTTCTCCGCGAAGACGAGGCTGTCCAGCATCAGCAGGCCCGCCCCGGCCGCGCCCAGCGCCACCCCCAGCGGCACCACCACCCGCGGCCGGGGGCACAGCAGGATCACCGGCATCAGCAGCAGGAGCCCCGGGAGGTAGGCGAGCGCGGTCACGTGCCCCACGTAGGCCACGGGCACGTAGCCCCAGGCCACCGACGGCGTGAGCCGCACGTAGAGCCAGAGGTACCGGAGCCCGATCGTCGCCAGCAGCGCCGCGTTCGCCACCGCGAACCAGCTCGCCCACCGCAGCAGCCGCCGCCTCGAGCTCATCGCGATCCGCCTCCCGCGCGCGCCGCGCTAGCGGGCCACCCCGAGCGCGCCGATGCCCGCCCGCTCGTCGGCGATGCGCGCGATCTCCACCGCGCCCACCTCGACACTCCGGCCGAAGTTGAACACCCATTGCTCCCGGAGCCCGACGCTGTGCGCGCGGAACTCCCCCGCCCCGCGGATCAGCTCCGCGACGAACCGCGGAGCCTCCGCGAGGCGGTCGAGCGGCAGGATCCGCCCCAGCTCCCGGCGGATGCGCATCTCCATCGGCTCGATGCCCAGCTCCGCGTACGCCGGGTTCCGCACCCGAGGGGGGACATCGACGAAGAGGACCGGCTTGCCCAGGCCGAGGGCGTACTCGATCGCCATCGCGGACCAGTCGCTGATCAGGAGGTCGGACTCCAGCAGCGAGGCGCTCTCCTCCATCCGGTCCACGTGCCGGAAGCGCGGATCCGCGCCGAACCGGGCGACCAGCTTCTCCACGAGCCGCGGGGTGAGCCGCGCGGTCTGGTAGTGGGGGCGCAGGATCACGCGGATGCCGGCCCCGAGCAGGGCCGCGATCAGCGGCTCGCCGCAGACGGGCAGCGTCGACTGCTCGCCCCACGTGGGCGCGAGCAGCACGGTGGGAGGGTCCGGCGCCGGCCGGGGCGACGCGCTCGCGACCTCGACGAGCCGCTCGAGCCGCGGATAGCCGCGGGGGACCAGACGCTTGGGCGCGAGGCCCGCGAGCTGCTCGCGCCGGCGGATCTCCTCCACGTGGTGCGGGCCCGCGCACAGGAGGCTGTCGTAGTGGTCATAGGAGTTCGCGTGATCCACCATGTGGGTGCTGCCCATGCTATGGAACACGTAGACGTAGTGCACGGGGTGGAGCGAGCGCTTGAGCTGGAAGTTCCCCAGGTCGAGCATGGTCAGGACCAGGACGTCGGCCTTGAGCGTCTGGAAGAGCCAGGTGCACACCGCGCCGCCGCCGACCCGATACGCGTGCAGCCGGCCGCTCGGCGCCGACGGCAGCGCGGCGGCGGGCTCGGAGGTGACGTGGCAGACCGTCCGGGAAAGCCGCTCGGTCAGGAAATCGCTGAGCGGCTGGAGGTGGTGCCAGTCCTGATGGGTCTCGGAGTAGAAGACGATGTTGCGGTCGCGCGACGGGA
>CAMLFJ010000264.1 GCA_946479205.1 uncultured bacterium
ATGAAAACTTCGCGGGTTATCGCCGTTACGCGCGAGCCCAGCAGCTGCACGAGCGGTTCGATGCGTGGCCCGGCCGCCTGGTGCGGCCCCTTCTCGCGATGGCCGGCCGGGCGCTACCCTTGGAGGCGCCCGGCCAAGCCTACGCCGAGCTGCTGGGCGCCGACGGTCTCGGGCGCTACTTCCGTCTCGTGGCCTACGAGCGCCGGCGCTCCGGTCGGCGCCTCCTGTCCGGCGACCTGGCCGGGGTCGGGAGCTCGGCCGCGTTCCGGCGCCTTGCCGCGGACGGCACCGCCCCGGACTACGTGTCGACGCTTCAGGACATCGATATCCGGACGTACCTGCCGGACGACATCCTGAGCAAGGTGGATCGCACGAGCATGGCCGTGTCTCTGGAGGCGCGGGTGCCGTTGCTCGATCACGTGCTCATGGAGTTCGTCGCCACGATCCCCTCGTCGTTCAAGCTCCGGAACGGCGGCGGCAAGCACTTGCTCAAGCGCGCCATGGCTCGCTCGCTTCCCCCCGACGTGCTGAGCCGGCCCAAGATGGGCTTCGGGGTGCCCCTCGGGACGTGGTTCAGCGCCGACCTTCGGGACATGACCCGCGACATCCTGCTTTCCTCCACCGCGCGTCAGCGGGGGGTGTTTCGGACGGCGGAGGTCGAGCGGCTGCTCCGCGTCCACGACTCGGGTCGGCGCGACTGCTCCGCGCGACTGTGGGCCCTGGTCTGCTTCGAGCTGTGGATGCGGCAGTGGGCAGGCCCGGCCCGACCCGGAACGCGCGGGATCGGCTGACATGTGTGGCATCGCGGGCATCGTCTGTAGCGATCCGCGCCATCCGGTAGACCGGGGGCTCCTCGGCCGGATGACGAGCGTCATCCGGCATCGCGGACCGGATGCCGACGGGTTCCACCTGGGCCCGGGGGTCGGCCTGGGGCACCGGCGGCTCAGCATCATCGATCTCTCCACGGGAGACCAGCCGATCTACAACGAGACCGGCTCGATCGCCATCGTGTTCAACGGGGAGATCTACAACTTCGCGGAGCTGGCCCGCGAGCTCGAGGCGGCGGGACATACGTTTGCCACGCGCTCCGACACGGAGACGATCGTTCACGCCTACGAGCAGTTCGGCCTCGACTTCGTCACGCGGCTCCGCGGCATGTTTGCCTTCGCGCTTTGGGACGAGGGCAATCGGCGGCTGGTGCTGGCCCGTGACCGAGCGGGCAAGAAGCCGCTCTACTACCACGCGGACGGCGAGCGCCTGCTGTTCGCGTCCGAGATGAAGGGGCTGCTTCAGGACCCGAGCATCAAGCGGCGCGTGAGCCTGGAGGCGCTGAACGACTACTTCGCGTTCGGCTGCATCCCGAGCCCCAATACGGTGCTTCAGGACATCCACCAGATTCCGCCGGCCCACATCCTGGTCTGGGAACGCGGCGCGGTTCGGCTCGAGGAGTACTGGGACGTCACCTTCGATCCGACCGGCCCGCATCGGCCCGAAGAGGCGCTGGAAGAGTTCTCGGCTCTCTTCGACGAGGCCGTGCGCATCCGCATGGTGGCGGACGTCCCGCTCGGCGCCTTCTTGAGCGGGGGCGTCGACTCGTCCGCGGTGGTGGCGTCGATGGCCCGCCAGTCGGCCCGCCCGGTCGTTACCACCGCCGTCGGATTCGCGGAGCGCACCCACAGCGAGCTGCGGCACGCGCAGACGGTGGCGGAGGCGGTGGGCAGCGAGCACCACGAGCTGCTGGTGAGACCCGACGCGGTGTCCGATCTGCCACGCCTCGTGTGGCACCTGGACCAGCCGTTCGCGGACTCGTCCGCGCTGCCCACCTACTACGTGTCACGGGCGGCACGGGAGCGGGTGACCGTCGCGCTCTCCGGCGATGGGGGTGACGAGATCTTCGCAGGATACCAGCGACGCTATGGGATTCACCGGCTCGAGAACCGGCTGCGTACGCTGATTCCCGGCCCGATCCGGCGGGGCGTGCTCGCCCCCCTGGCCCGGATCTACCCGCGTTCCGAGCGCATTCCGCGGCCGCTACGGCTGAAGCTGGTGATGAGCAACCTGGGGCGGTCGTTCGAGCGGGCGTACTTTCAGGACATGTGTCTGTTTCTCGACGAGGAGCGCGAGACCCTCTACAGTCGCGAGTTTCGCGATCAGGTGCGCCACCACGATCCTTTTGCCGCGTTTTCCCGTCACTTCGACCGGGTGCGAGATGCCGACCCGCTCTCCCGGGTTCTGTACGTGGACTTCAAGACCTGGCTCGCCAACGACATCCTCGTCAAGGTGGACCGGATGAGCATGGCGTGCTCGCTCGAGGTGCGGGCTCCGCTCCTCGACCACAAGATCGTGGAGTTCGCGGCGCGACTCCCGGCTTCGCTCAAGTACCGGGGCTCGGTGTCGAAGTACCTCCTCAAGCGCCATTTGGAGGGGCGACTACCGCAGGCGGTCGTGCATCGGCCGAAGCAGGGGTTCGAGCTGCCTCTGGCCGGGTGGCTGCGCGGCGAGCTGCGTGAGGTGGCTTACGATCTGCTGTTTTCCCGGCAGGCGGTCGGACGCGGCTACGTGCGCCCGCAGGCGGTCAAGGGCATCTGGGACGCCCACCAGCGGCGGTCTCGCAACCACGCGGCCCAGATCTGGGCCCTGATGGTGCTCGAGCTGTGGCATCGCGCCTACCTGGACACTCCGTGAGTGACTTCGAGGAGCAGTGGCAGCGCCGGTTCGAGAGGTTTGCCACACGCCACCAGGCCGACCATCAAGTCTCTGGCTGGTCGGTGGCCGGCCTTCGGCAGCGGCTGGCCCTCTTCGAGGGGTTGCTGGATCGGGGACTCCTGACCCAGGGTGGCCGCGTGCTGGAGCTGGGCTGCGGCGCCGGCACCTACGTGCGGCTGCTCGGCAAGCGGGGACATTCCGTTGTGGGCCTCGACTACTCTTTGCCGAGCCTGTCCCGCGCGGCCGCCGCCGATCCCGGTCGTCTTGGACGCTACGTGGGCGGCAGTAGCTACGCGTTGCCCTTCCCGGCCGACGCCTTCGCGGCCGTGACCTGTATCGGCGTGCTGCAGGTTCTGACGGAGCCCGAAGCGGCCATCGCCGAGATGGCGCGGGTCGTGGCGAGGTCGGGCGTCTTGCTGATCGAGACCCTCAACGCCTGGAGTCCGATCGCGGTGGTACGGCGCCTGACCGCGCTCCGCCAGGCCCAGCCGACTCGACTTCGCTACAGCACCGCGGGGGCCGTCGAGCGTGCGATGGCGGCACATGGTGTCGTACCCGTCCAGCGGATCGGGGTGGTGCTGCCACCGAGATCCCTACCCGGCCTCGCCGAGCCGCTCGGGAGGCCCTGGCTCCAGCGGATGCTCGGCGGGACGCCGGGGGCGCGCGCCGTCGCCGCGCATGCGTTCTGGGTCGTCGGGACCAAGGCATGAGCGCGCCGGGATTGCAGCCGCTGAGCTCGTCCGAGGTGGTGCCAGCGGGGGCGCGCCGCCGGGCGCTGATCGCCCACGTCATCCCGACGTTGCGGATCGCGGGCCTCGAGAACGTGGTGGCGCGACTGACCGATCGCCTCCCGGCTCACCTCGGCCACGTGGTCATCACGCCGGGTGCGGACGGTCCGTTGCGGGCGCGCTTTCCCGCGGGAGTGGCGGTGGTCGCCATGGCCGAGCAACACCGGCCGGATCGATGGAACGCGCTTCGCATGGCGCGCCTCTTCCGCTCGCTCCGCCCCGACGTCGTGCACAGTCGGAACTGGAGCTGCGTGGACGCCATCATCGGCGCGCGGCTCGCCGGTGTGCCCAGCGTGATTCACAGCGAGCACGGCCGCGAGGCCACCGATCCGGAGGGCCGCAATCCGATTCGACGCGTGGGACGGCGGTTGCTGTCGCCCATGGTCGACCAGTTCGTGACCGTGTCGCGTGACCTGGGTCGATGGCTCGTCGAGGACATCGGCATTTCCGGCCACAAGGTGATGTCCATCTGCAACGGGGTCGACACCGAGCGCTTCTCCCCCGGAGGGCGGCAGGCCGCGCGGGCTGCCCTCGGGATCGGTCCGGAGAGCATCGTCATCGGCACAGTGGGGCGTCTGGACCCCGTGAAGGATCACGTCGGGCTCGTGCAGGCGTTCGGCCATCTCGCCGCTGACCCGCGTGCCCTGCTCGTGATCGTCGGGGACGGGCCCACTCGGGCGACGCTGGCGGCCACGGCCGCCGGGCTCGGCGTCGGCGGGCGGGTGCGCTTGCTCGGGGAGCGTGACGATGTTCCGGCGGTCCTGACCGGATTTGACATCTTCGTTCTTTCATCGATTGCCGAGGGCATGTCCAATGCCATCCTGGAAGCGATGGCGACCGGGCTGCCGGTGGTGGCGACCCGTGTCGGGGGCAACCCGGAGCTGGTGGCAGACGGTCGCAGCGGCTTCCTCGTGGAGCCTGGCTCGCCGGCGGCGCTGGCCGACGCCCTGCGTCGCTACCTGGGAGATCCGGGGCTGCTGGCTCGCCACGGCCGGGCCGCCCGCGAGCTCGCCCAGGCCGAGTTCAGTCTGGACCGTATGGTCGGCGACTATGGGCAGCTCTACGACCGGCTCCTCGCCCGGCGGGGGTCCCGATGAGCGAGCCGATGAAAGTCCTCCACGTCCTCGACCACTCTCTGCCGGTGGCCAGTGGCTACAGCTACCGGAGCCGTAGCATCGGGGTCTTCCAGCAGCGGCTCGGGCTTTCGCCGGTGGTCCTCACCTCACCCAAGCACGGAAGCCCGCGCGACGACCGCGAGGTTCGGGACGGCATTCCCCACTACCGCACGGGGCGATCCGGCGGCGGCGTGCCGTTCATCCGCGAGCTGCGCCTGATGGCGCGGCTCACCCGACGGATCACGCAGGTGGCCCGAGAGGAGCGGATCTCGGTCATTCACGCCCACTCGCCGCTCCTCAATGGGCTGCCGGCTCTCTGGGCCGCCCGTCGACTGGGGGCCCGGGTGGTCTACGAGGTCCGCACCTTCTGGGAGGATGCCGCGGTCAACCACGGGACCTTTGCCGAGGGCTCGCCGCGCTACCGCATCAGCCGCGCCCTCGAGTCCTACCTCCTCAAGCGTGTCGACGCGGTGGTGGCCATCTGTGCCGGGATCCGCGCCGAGGTGCTGGCCCGCGGCGTCGCTCCGGAGCGGGTGGTCGTCGTCCCGAACGGGGTGGACCCGGAATGGCTCGCGCGGAGGCCGCGGTCGGAAGCGCTCGCCGCGCGCTTCGGGCTCGGCCAGGGGCCGGTGTTCGGCTATGTCGGCTCGTTCAGTCACTATGAGGGCCTCCCGTTTCTCGTGGAAGCGGCGCCTGCGTTCCTCGAGCGCTTCCCGGGGTCGCGACTCGTCATCGTGGGGGGCGGGCGC
>CAMLFJ010000265.1 GCA_946479205.1 uncultured bacterium
CGGGGACCAGCTGAACCCCCTGCTGCTCCTCTCGAGCGTGATGGTCGCCGCCGGCATCGGCCTCACCGTCCGCCGCTGAGCGCCTTGACCGCTCCGCCGCCGCGCGGTAGCGTCGGGCCATGCCCACCCAGCCGTCGAAGGACCTCGAGGTCGTGCCCAATCCGCACCCGGACCGCGACTACGAGGTCGGCCTCGAGATCCCCGAGTTCACCTGCATCTGCCCCCGCACCGGCCAGCCCGACTTCGCCACGATCCGGGTGCGATACGTGCCGGACCGGCACCTGCTCGAGCTGAAGGCGATCAAGCTCTACATCTGGTCGTACCGGAACGAGGGAGCCTTCCACGAGGACGTGACCAACCGGATCCTGAACGACTTCGTGGCCGCGGCGGCGCCGCGCTGGATCGAGGTCATCGGCGACTTCACGGTGCGGGGCGGGATCAAGACGGTGGTGCGCGCCACCCACGGCAAGCGGCCCGAGATCTAGCCGGCCAGGCTCAGCAGCACCACGCCCGCCAGCATCACGAGCGCCCCCGGCGCGATGTCCCGCACCTTCTGCTTCTCGTGGAACATCACGGTGCCGATGGCCATCGCGAAGAGGATCTCCACCTGCTTCACCGCCTCCACGTAGGAGGAGAGCGTCATGAGGTAGGCGGTGCCCTGGCTGATGGTGGTGAGCGAGGCGAAAAGCCCGAAGCTCACGAAGGCCTTCCAGTATCTCGGGATCTCCACGAAGTGCCGCCGCGAGGTCTTGAGCACGATCGGGGTGACGAGCAGGCTCGCGGCCACGTAGCCGCCCAGGGTGCCCGTGTACTGATCCGAGCACTGCATCGCCCACTTGATCGTGACCACCGACGGCGCGAAGAAGAGCGCGGCGAGCAGGGTGTAGCGCATGCCGCGATCCGTGAAGAGCACGGCCAGCGGCGCCCACCACGCGAGGTGGGCCCGGTTGACGTTGAGCAGGTAGACGCCGGACATGCTGATCAGGATCCCGGCGATGCCGAGCAGGGTCGGCCGCTCCCGCAGGGTGAAGTAGCCCAGCACGACCAGGATCAGCAGGCTCACCTTCCACAGCGCGGTGACCATGGAGATCTCGGCGAGCTTGAGGGCCTTGGACAGCGCCATGGTCGAGATGGTCTGGCACACTGCGAACGCGGCGCAGGCGAGGTAGAACCCCGGCTTGATCTCGGGCACGCCCTTCCACAGCACGAAGGCGCCCGCGAAGGGCAGCAGGAACGTGAAGCGCCCCCACACGTTGATGTACTCGTCGAGCGAGTGACCGAGGCGCTTCATCACCGTGTTGCGCAGCACCTGACACAGCGCCGCCACCAGCGCGAGCAGGAGCCACATGGCCTACCGCGCGGTCCGGGCCAGCAGGGAGAGGAGCGCGTCCGCCACCGCGCCGTGCTGCTCGCGGGGAAGGAAGTGCCCGGCGTCCGGGATCACGTGCCGCTCGGTGCCGTCCGGGAACAGGGCGGGGTGCTTCTCGCTGTGCCGGGGGGCGTCCACCCCGTCGTCGCGGCCGTGCAGGATCACGCTCGGCACCTCGATGCGCGGCCGCTCCGCGAGGCGCCGCTCGACCGCGTCGAACCGCGGGTCGCTCGGCGCGTTGCGGTGCCGGTGGCGATAGGAGTGGATCACCACCGGGACGAAGTCCGGGTTGTCGAAGGCGACCGCGGCGCGCTCGAAGGTGGCGTCGTCGAAGCGCCACCCCGGCGACCAGTCCCGCCAGAGGAGGCGGCAGATCTCGCGACGGTTCTGCTCGAGCCCGACGCGCCCGCGCTCGGTATTGAAGTACCACTGGTACCAGTAGCCGCGCTCGTCCTCTGCTGCGGCCGGGCGCGGCGGCGCCAGCGTGTTCTGCACGTTGTAGCCGCCGATGGTGACGAGCGCCCGCACGCGGGCGGGCGCCAGGATCGCCGCGATGCAGGCCGCGCGTCCGCCCCAGTCGTAGCCGGCGAGCGCCGCCCGCTCGATCCCGAGCGCGTCCAGGAACTCCAGCAGATCCTGGCCGAGCGCGGCCTGCTGGGCCATGCGCGGGGCGGCGGGGTCGAGGAACCGCGTCGGGCCGTAGCCGCGCAGGTAGGGCGCGAGGACCCGGCATCCGCGCGCGGTCAGCGGCGGGGCGACCGCGTCCCAGGCGTGCGCGTCGTCCGGAAACCCGTGGAGGAGAACGACCGGCGCGCCCCCCGCGTCGCCCCACTCCTCGTAGCCGATCTCGAGGGTCGGCGTGCGGACGGTCGGCACCTTCGCGGCGCCCGGGTCAGAAGCCCTTGACGTACGGCAGGCGCCCGGCGGTGGCCTCGATCGCGTTGCCCGCATCGAGCAGCACACCGGTGGCGTTCCACGCCCCGGAGACGAGCTGGTTGCGCACGCCGTCGGCGATCCGGGCCGGGATCACGCGATCGCCCGCCCGCACCTCCTGCCGCTCCACGTCCACCGTGACGGTCAGCTTCGGATCGCGGCCGACCGCCCGCTGCAGCCACAGCACGTCGTCCTGGGATATGGAGAGACACGGGATCCCGAGCATGGTGCAGTTACCGAAGAAGATCTCGGCGAAGGAACCGCCCACGATGGCCTTGATCCCCCACTGCTTGAGCGATTCCGGCGCGTGCTCCCGCGAGGACCCGCAGCCGAAGTTCATGCCCCCCACGAGCACCGAGGCCCCTTCGTAAGCCTTCTGGTTGAACGGATGCTCCGGGTCGTGCTTGCGCGCGTCTTCGAAGGCGTGAAGCCCCAGGCCCTCGTTGGTGACCGTCTTGAGGAATCGAGCCGGGATGATCCGATCGGTGTCGATGTCGTTGCCGGGGATCGGGATGCCCCGCCCCGCGACCTGCCGCCGCGTGCTGTCGCTCATCGCAGCATCTCCCGCACATCGGTGACCGCGCCGGTGAGCGCGGCCGCCGTGGCCATGGCCGGGCTCATCAGCAGGGTGCGGCCGGTGGGGCTGCCCTGGCGCCCGATGAAGTTGCGGTTGCTGGTGGACGCGCTCATCTCGCGGCCGCGCAGCTTGTCGTCGTTCATGCCGAGGCACATCGAGCAGCCCGCGTTTCGCCACTCGAAGCCCGCCTCGCGGAACACCTCGTGGAGCCCCTCGGCCTCCGCCTCCTTGGCCACCCGCTGCGAGCCCGGCACCACGATTGCCCGCACGCCCTTGGCCACCCGGTTCCCCTTGGCCACCGCGGCGGCGACCCGCAGGTCCGAGATGCGCGAATTCGTGCACGAGCCGATGAACACCACGTCGATCTTGGCCCCCGCGATGGGCTGCCCGGCCTCGAAGCCCATGTGAGCCAGGCCCTCGCGGTAGGTGGCCCGCTCCGGCTCCGGCGCGGAGTCGGGCGACGGGATGCGTTCGCCCACGCCGACCGACTGCCCCGGGTTGATGCCCCAGGTCACCATCGGCGGGATCGCCCCGCCGTCGAGCCGCTTCACGTCGTCGTAGGCGGCGTCCGCGTCGGACGCCATGCCCTTCCACCACGTCACCGCGCGGTCGAAGGCCGCGCCCGGCGGCGCGTACTGGCGGCCCCGCAGGTAGTCGAACGTGGTCTGGTCCGGGTTGACGTAACCGGAGCGGGCGCCGCCCTCGATCGACATGTTGCAGAGCGTGAGCCGCTCCTCCATCGTCATCCGGTCCACCACCGCCCCCGCGTACTCGTAGGCGTAGCCCACGCCCCCATTGACCCCCAGGGCGCGGATGATCGCGAGGATGACGTCCTTGGCGTAGACGCCCTTCGACAGCGTCCCGTCGACGCGTACCTGGCGAAGCTTGGGCTTGGCCATGGCCAGGCACTGGGTGGCCAGCACGTCGCGCACCTGGCTGGTGCCGATGCCGAACGCGATCGCCCCGACCGCGCCGTGAGTCGCGGTGTGGCTGTCGCCGCACGCGATGGTCATGCCCGGCTGGGTCAGCCCGAGCTCGGGCCCGATCACGTGCACGATGCCCTGGCGGCCGCTGTCGAGGCCGAAGAGGGCCACCCGGCTCTGCTCGGCGTTGCGGATCATGTGGACCGTCATCTCCTCGGCCACCTCGTCCGCGAACGGCCGCTGCTGGGCGGTGGTGGGGATGATGTGATCGAGGGTGGCGAAGGTCCGCTCCGGCATCCGGACCGGCAGCTTGAGCTCGCGCAGCGCCTGGAACGCCTGGGGCGAGGTGACCTCGTGGATGAGATGGAGCCCGATCAGGAGCTGCGTCTGCCCCGAGGGCAGCGTGCGCACCGTGTGAGCGTCCCAGACTTTGTCGAGCAGCGTTGACGCCATTGTCTCCTCCATGGCCGGCAGACCGCCGGCCGGGAGAGTGTCCCGCCGGCAGACCGTTAAGTATAGTGAAATCTTCTTGATTGTCCCGTAAGCTGTGCTAATGATCGACGCCGCCCTCCTCCCCGCCCTGCTGAGCCTGCTCACGGTGGCGCGCAGCGGCTCGGTGGGGGCGGCGGCGCGGCTGCACCATCGCACCTCCTCCGCGATCAGCCAGCAGATCCGCAAGCTCGAGCGGCACCTCGGCGTCACGCTGCTGGAGCGGGCGGGCCGCGGCGTCCGGCTCACCGCGGCGGGCGAGGCCGCGCTGCCCGGCATCCTGAAGCTCGGGACCGAAACGGAGGCGCTCTTCGCCCACCTGGCCGAGCTGTCGGGCCGCCCGCCCGCGACCCTGCGCGTCGCGGTCAGCGACTACCTCGGGAGGGCCCTGCTGGTGCCGGTGCTGCGCGAGCTCCTGGAGGAGCGGCTGCCGCTGCGCTTCGAGATCGCCACCACCCACTCGCGCGAGGGCGTCCGCCTGGTGGGACTCGGCGAGGTGGACTGCGCGGTGGTCACCGGCCAGGAGATCCCGCGCGAGCTCGAGGCCGAGCGGCTCTTCGACCAGCCCTTCGTCTGGGTCGGACCCCGGCGGCCGGGGAAGCGCGTGCCGCTACCCGACCAGCTCGCGCGCGAGCCGCTGCTGAGGCTCGGGGCCGGCAGCCAGGGCCGGCGACTCCTGGAGGACTACCTGACGCGCGAGCGCATCCAGCCCACCTCGACCATCGACGTGCCGAGCGTGTCGCTCCTGCTCGCGTACGTCTCCGGGGGCCTGGGCGTCGGCCTCGCCCCGGCCCTCGCTCTGGCCGAACTCGACGGCGCCCGGGTCCGGTGGGAGCGCGCCGCGGTGCCGGCGCTACCGGTCGCGCTGGTGCACCGGCCCGGCTTCCGCCGCGGAGCCGCCGCCGGCCGCTTCGCGGCCCGGCTGATTGCCGAATGCAGGGCGAGGCGCAGCCGAAGGCGAGCCGAGCGAATATGAAAATGCTTGAAGGGAATGCAGGGCGAGGCGCAGCCGAAGGCGAGCCGAGCGAATATGAAAATGCTTGA
>CAMLFJ010000266.1 GCA_946479205.1 uncultured bacterium
GTCATCTCGCGATTGAGATCCCACTGCTCGAGCTGCGGCGTGGGCGGGTCGGGCGTGAAGAGCCGGTCGAAGGCCTGCTGGTCCTCGAAGCCCGCCCGCGCGTAGTCGATGTAGCTCACGAGCGCCTGATCGAGGATCTCGCCCTCCGCGGGCTTGATCCCCATCGCGCCGACGAGCACCAGCTTGCGGAAGGCGCGGGGGGCCATGGTCGCCATCTCGGCCGCGATCCAGCCGCCGAAGCCCAGGCCGACCAGGCCCACGTCGGCCAGGCCGCGCTGGGCGAGCAGGGCCTGGTAGGTCACCGCGAGGTCGCGCACGTTGCGCATGAACGCGGGCCGCTCCGAGCCGTCGTAGCCCGGATGCGAGGGCAGCAACAGCGTGAAGCGCTCGGCGAGCGCGTCGTAGAACGGCAGCTGCTCGAGCGTGCCGATGTCGTGGTGCAGCACGAGCAGCGGTGCGCCGCGGCCCGCGGTACGTAGTCTTACGGAGGAGCCGGCGACCCGGACCTCCTCGGTGGTCCAGGCGAGCGCGGAGGCGGTCTCGGTCATGGCAGCGACGCTATCAAATCACCCTCCGCCCCGCAAGCCGCGCGCTCAGATCGATGACGAGCGCGAGCGTGATCGCCGCTGCGCCCACCGCGAACAGGCTCGAGTAGCGGCCGCCGCGCGCGAAGAGAAACGAGAGCGCATAGGCGCCCGCGGCCTGTCCGAGCGCGAAGGCCATCGTGGTCACGCTCCACGCGGCGCGCTGTCCCTCCGGGTCACCGGGTACGAGCTCGTGCACGCGCCCGAGGACGAGCGGCACGACGCCGGGGACCGCCGCGCCGATCAGGACGCTCGAGAGCGCGAGCCCGACCGGGGCCGCGGTCACCACCGGAACCGCCACCGCCGCCGCCTGCGCCACGAGGGCCAGACGCAGCGCGGGTCCGAACCCGACGCGGTCCGCGAGGAGACCGGCCAGCACCGGGCCCGCCACGGCGCCCACCCCGAAGAGCACCCAGTACTGGGCGCCCGCGTGAATGCCCTGTCCCAGGCCTCGCGCGACGAAGTCCACAAGGAAGACCATGTGCGGCACGAGTCCCGTCGCGTTCAGCGCGTATTCGACGTAGAGCGCGCGCAGGGTGCCGGTCGCGGGCGCCCGCCGCGCGGCGGCGATCGGCGTGGCCGCGGCCTTCTCGTCGGCCGGCCAGCGACCCCAGGCTAGTCCGGTCAGCAGCATCGAGAGGACGCCCAGGCCGCACCAGGTCACGGCGAGACCCGCCTGGAGCAAGAGGGGCACCACCGTGCCGGACGCCATGATGCCGAGCCCGACGCCGGTGAAGATGGCGCCGCCCGCGAGCCCGCGTCGGGCCGGCGGCACGTGCGGCAGCACCGTGGGGGCGGCGAGGACCATCAGCGTCCCGCCGGCCACGCCGGAGGCGAAGCGCCAGAGGAAGAACCACGAGAACGACAGCGGCAGCGCGCAGGCGAAGAAGGCGACGGTGACGAGCGTCATCATCCCCCGCAGCGCGCGCGGCGCTCCGCCCCATCGCGCCAGCGGCCGTGCGCAGAGCGCGCCGCCCAGGTAGCCGGCCAGGTTCGCGGCGCCGAGGTAGGCGGCCTGCGAGGCGGGAAACCAGCCCGCGGTGATCAGGACCGGCAGGAGCGGCGTGTAGGCGAAGCGCGCGAGGCCGATCCCGACCAGGCTCGCGGAGAGCCCGGCGAGGGTGGCGCGCCACGCGCGCGCGTCGGGGCCCTTCGCGCTCATCGCGGCCCGCCGGCCGCGGTCAGCGAGGATGAAACGCGGGCGGCGGCACCGCGTCGCGCAGCCAGCGCTGCCCGTCGTAGACCATGAACGGGGGGCGCTCGCCGCCGATGATGCTCACGTGACTGACGAGGCCCTCCTCCGGACCGAGCCAGAGGTGCAGCATGCAGGCGGGCGGCTCCATCACCACGGCCAGGCGCGGCTCGGCCCCGAGGTCGAGCGCGAGCTGGTGCGCGGTCGCGGGACACGTGGTGGCCACCGTGCCCCCGAACCGCCGCGTCATCGGACGATGCACGTGCCCGCACAGCACTCGCTCGACCTGCGGATGACCGCCGATCACCGCCGCGAGCTCCGCCTTGCCCTCGAGGCCCATCGCGTCCATCGCCCGCAGGCCGGTCACGAACGGCGGGTGGTGCATGAAGACCACGGTGGGCCGCTCGCTCCCCTCGCCCAGGCGCGCGTCGAGCCAGGCGAGCCGCTCGGCGCACAGGAGTCCACCGGGCGCGCCGGGCACGTGCGTATCGAGCCCGACGAGACGCACCGGCCAGTCCTCGACGGTGTAGTGCAGGAACCCGCCGTCCTGCGGCAGGTAGCCCAGGTCGGCGAACGCGCCCGCCAGGGGCCCCCGCGCGTCGTGGTTGCCCGGGATCACGTAGAGCGGCATCGCGAGGCCGTCCAGGATCGCGCGCAGGCGCGCGTACTCCGCCGGCTCGCCGCGCTCCACCAGATCGCCGGTGGCCAGCACCACGTCCGGCCGCGGCGTGAGCGCGTTCAGATGGGCGACCGCGCGCTCCAGGTGCTCCACCGTGCGGAAGTACCGATCGTTGACGCTGCCGGGGGTGCTGACGTGCAGGTCGGTGATCTGGGCGATGAGCATGGTCAGATCATACCTTGGCCGGGCGCCCTTGACTCGCTTGGCCCTTTCTCCCATAGTTTGTCGCGACGGGACCGATTCCATCGACGTGCATCCACCAGGAGGCGAGCCATGGCGGGGACGAACGCGCTGACGTACCAGGTCGTCGAGGGCTGGGAGCAGCTGCCCAAGGGCTACGCGCACCGCGACGTGGCGGGAGTGGCGGTAGACGCCGAGGACCGCGTCTTCCTCATCTGCCGCGGCGATCACCCGATCATGGTCTACGATCACAAGGGGACGTTCCTCTCCTCGTGGGGCGAGGGCCAGTTCACGTACCGCACCCACGGCATCACCATCGGACCGGACGGCAGCGTCTACTGCACCGACGACGGCAACCACACCGTGCGGAAGTTCACCCCGCAGGGCAAGCTGCTGCTCACGCTCGGCACCATGGACAAGCCGTCGGACACCGGCTACGACGGCAAGGACACCATGACGGTGTCCCGTCCCGGCGGCGCCTTCAACCGGCCGACCAACCTGGCGGTGGGGCCGAAGGGCGATCTCTACATCTCCGACGGCTACGGCAACTGCCGCGTGCACCAATTCTCCCCGGGCGGCGAGCTCAAGCGCTCGTGGGGCGTGCCCGGCAAGGGCCCCGGCCAGTTCATCCTCCCGCACGGCATCGCGGCCGCCGCGGACGGGCGCATCTTCGTCTGCGACCGGGAGAACGATCGCATCCAGATCTTCAGCCCCGACGGCGAGTACCTCTCGGAGTGGACCGACACCCAGCGCCCGACGCACCTCGTGTTCGATCCGCAGGGCCGCGCCTACGTCTCCGAGCTCTGGTGGCACAAGGGCCAGACCTCGCAGCGGCACGGTCCCATCACCGACCCGCGCTACGGCCGCGTGAGCGTGTTCGACAAGGACGGCCGCCTCCTCACCCGCTGGGGCACGCCCGACCAGGCCGCGCCGGGCAGCTTCGCGGCGCCCCACGGCATCGCGGTGGACTCGAGCCGCAACATCTTCGTGGCCGAGGTCACCTGGACCTTCGCGGTGAGCCGCGGCCTCGTCGAGGCCGGCTGCCACACCTTCCAGAAGTTCGCGCTCAAGGCCTGAGTCGGCATCGCGGCGGTCCCGGGCGCCGGACCCGGTACCGCCGCGGTCGCGATCTCGGTCGTCCATGCGCCGCCCTTCTTCGTCCGCCCTCGATCCCCGAACCGAGGTGAGCATGAGCTATGAGCCGAGCGAGAAGATCGGCACCCTGACCAACGCCGAGCTGACCACGTTCCTGGACGAGCCGTGGAACGGCCGTATCGCCACGATCACGCCGGAGGGCTGGCCGTACGTGGCTCCGGTCTGGTACGAGTTCGAGCGGGCGGCCCGCACGTTCCTGGTGGTCGGCCGCGAGCGGGCGCAGTGGATCGCCCACATCCGCCAGAATCCGCACGTGGCCTTCCATGTGGCCGACGACCTGCACGCCCATCACACGCGGGTGCAGGTCCAGGCGACCGCGCGCATCCTGGAGGGGCCGATCGCCCCCACCGCGAGCCCGACGCTCCTCGAGCTGACCCACCGCCTCTCGCGCCGCTACCTGGGCCCGGACGGGCCCCGCTACGCCGAGAAGACCCTCGGCCGTCCCCGCGTGCTGGTGCGCCTCGATCCCGTCACCTGGACCACCTGGACCGGCCAGGAGTGGCACCCGCGCTATCGGTGATGAAGCGCGCGGTCGTCCGGTTCGCGCGGGCCCTGTGGCGGCGCTGCCCCAATTGCGCCGGCGGCCCGGTCATCACGCGATGGATCAACACCGTGCCGGCCTGCCCGCGCTGCGGGCTCCGCCTCGACCGGGGCGAGCCCGACTACTTCCTGGGGGCGATCGTCTTCAACATGGCCTTCGCGGAGGGACTCCTCGCGGGGGGCCTGCTCGTGGTGCTCCTCTGGACCTGGCCGAACCCGCCGTGGAATGGGCTTTACTACGGCGGCATCGCGGGGCTGATCGCGGCCCCGATCCTCTTCTACCCCTATTCCAAGCTTCTGTGGCTGGCCTTCGACCTGATCTTCCGTCCGCTCCGGCCCGAGGACTTCGAAGCGCCCCGCTCCGCGTAGCAGCGCCGGAGCTCGCGCAGCAACGCCTGGCGGCGGCGAGCGGAGGTCGGCCGTGGCAGCGGGAACGCGAGCCAACCGGCTCGCGCCTTGACGTCCGCGCGGCGGCGCCCGTCCGCGGCCAGGTGGAAGTGGAGGAACGGCTCCCGGCGCACGTAGAACACGCCGGGCGTCTTCTCGACCACCCCGGCCCAGGCGCGCACCTCGGCCAGCACGTCGACGACGTCGTCGAGCAGGGCGGGCGGACAGTGCGCCACCGCGTCGCCGGGCGAGGGGGCGGGCTAGAGCCGGCCGTCCTGCTCCACCCGCTTCCAGTAGGTGTCCTTGTTGAGGATCTTGTCGCCGCGGAACTCGTAGATGTCGCAGCCCTGGTAGTTCAGACGCTCGCCGTCCGATCCGGTTCCGATGACCATCCACACCGAGACCGCGCGATTGCCGGTCACGAAGTGGTCGATGTGGTTCCAGCGCATGTCGCGGATGACCTTGAAGCGGTCGGCAAGGACCTTTCCGATCGCCGCCTTGCCGTGGACGCGGCGGCCGCACGGCTCGGGGCCGCGGGCCATCAGGAAGGTCGCGTCGTCGGCGAAGAAGCTCAGGATCCGGTCCACGTCGCGGCTGTTGAAGGCGGCGTTGATCT
>CAMLFJ010000267.1 GCA_946479205.1 uncultured bacterium
CACGAGTGCCATGCTGTAACTTGTTGTAATAATTCATCGTTCAGTCTATCGACCCGATTCGAATGGGCAACCTGCCTGATGTGCCGACGGAAGAATGCCCGGCCGGAGGGTTGCGCTCGGTCCGCCGAGTTCAGATCATTGAGCGCGTGATTCACGCACCGCGATACCCAGCCTCGCGATCGTGGGCCGCCGGCCGGCTCGCCCTCGCTGTTCTCCTCGCGCTCCCATTCTGCGCGGGCGCGTGGACGCTGATCCTGACCACGTCGTTCCTCGCGGAGTTCCTCGCCCAGGGCCACTGGCGGCCGCTCTCGGCGCTGACCAGGGAGCCCTTCGTCCGGACTCTCCCCGCCTTCCTCCCCGCGCCCGCGGAAACACACCCGGGGCCGGTGGATCTCTACACCCGCGCCGGGCTGCGGCGGGCGCCCGGCCTCGTTCTGGTCCATGGCCTTGCGCCGGAGGGCAAGGACGATCCTCGACTGCGCGAGGCCGCCTCACTGCTCGCGCGGTCCGGCTTCGCGGTGGCGGTGCCGACCGTGTCGGGCCTCACCGCGCTGCGTCTGCGGCCCGAGGATTCGGACACGGTGCGCGCCAGCGTGAAGGCGCTGCGCTCGGCCGGGTACCGACGGGTGGCGCTGCTGGGCATCAGCCTCGGCGCCGGCCCGGCCCTGCTCGCCGCCGTGGACCCGACGGTGGCCCCCGATCTCTCCGCCGTCCTCGCCCTCGGGGGGTATGCCTCGGCGGTGGAGCTGCTGCGCTATACGCTGACCGGCGCCTACGCGTTCGGCGAAGTAGCGGGCCGCGCGGGCTCGGTGCTGGAGCCGGCCATTGCCCAGTTCGCCCGCGCAAATACCGAGCTGCTCGACGAGGCGGGCCGCCGCCTCGTGGACAATCGCGACCCGGCCGCGGTGGACGAGCGGATCCGGGCCCTGCCGCGGTCCACCCAGGAGCTGCTCGAAGCGCTCTCGCCCGGCCCGAGGGTCGGAAGCCTCCGTGCCCCCCTCTTCCTGATCCACGGCCGGCGGGACCCGGCGGTGCCGTTCACGGAGAGCCTGCGGCTCGACGCGGCGGCACGGACCGCGGGGCGACCGGTGCACACCGCGATCGTGGGGGCGGTCGGCCACGTCGAGGGCAATCTGGGGGCCGGGCTGGCCGACCTGCTGCGCCTCTGGACGACCTTCTACGCCTTCCGGCGCACCGCCGAGGGCTAGCTCTACTTCGGCGGATTCAGGTTCATGAGCCGCATGGCGTCGCGCACCGGCTGGTAGTCCCGGTCGTCCGCCTCGATGAACCCGTCGATGTCGTAGATCTGCTTCAGCAGCGCCGCGTGCTGGGGCGCCTTGATCGTGAGCAGCGCGCGCTTGAGCCTGGCCACCGTCTCGTCGGGGACGCCCGGCCGCACGCAGATGCCCGCCTCCGGGATCTCGGGCGTCTCCCCCACGAACGCGACCTGGGCGATCAGCGCCGGATCCTTCAGATGCAGCTCGGGCGCCTTGTCGAACGAGGCGGCCGCATCCACCCGCCCGTGGAGCACGGCCTGGAGCGCGGCCTCGTGCGTCCCCGCGAAGAGCGCGTCCTTGAAAAACGTCTTCGGATCGCGCTCGCGTACCAGACCCTGCTTGATCAGCAACACCATCGGGTAGATGTAGCCCGACGAGGAGGCCGGATCCACGAAGGCCACCGTCTTGCCCCGCAGATCCTCGACGCTCCGGATGCCCCGGTCCTTGCGCACGTAGAACCGGGCGGTGTACGCGGTCTTCCCGCCCCAGACATCGCGCACCAGGATCCGGCAGCCCGCCTCGCGATTGGCGAGGACATACCCCACCGGGTGCACGAAGGCCAGCTCGACCCGCTTGCTGCGCAGCGCTTCGATCACCCCTGCGTAGTCGGAGGCCACCAGCGCGCGGACGGGCACTCCGGAGATCTCGGCCAGCGTCCTGGCAAAGGCATCACCCGCGTCCTTGAGAGCGGTCGGATCGCGGGAGGGCGTGAAGACGAGCGTGATCGGCGTCTCGGCGCGGCCGCATCCCAGAATCCCCGCCGCGGTGAGCAGGAGCAGCACGAGAGCGCGTCGGCCGATGGAGGAGCGCCGGGTCCACATCGCGGCGAACGTACCACGCGATCGGCCCGGCGGACGGTATTTCATACGCATCGAGGTAGTTCCTTCTTACACGACCGGTTCCGCCGGCCGCGAATTCCCGCGAGCCGCCGTGACGCACAACACGTTGATTCTTGCCAGATCGCGGCCCGAACGCAGGCGTGGCATGGCTGATGCTCCAATGTCCCCCGCAAGGAGACAATGCCATGAGGCGAGCTGCGTGGTTGTCATCCCGGCTCATCGTCATCCTGCTGGCGGCGCCTCTCGCGATGGCGCAGACGCCGCCCGCGCCGCAGCAGACGCCGCCGACGCAGCCGGTGCCGCCGGCCGGTAAGGACTACATCATCGGCGCCGAGGACGTGCTCGATATCCAGGTCTGGGGGAGCAATGACCTGAACCAGACCGTGTTCGTCCGTCCGGACGGGCGGCTCTCGCTCCCTCTCGTGGGCGAGATCGCGGTGGCGGGCAAGACGGTGCAGCAGCTCCAGGACCATCTCCTGGCGGTCTACGAGAAGACGGTCAAGGGCGCGGTGGTCACCGTCATCGTCAAGGAGATCAAGAGCCGCCCGGTCTACTTCGTCGGCGGGTTCGCCAAGCCGGGCGTGTTGCAGCTCACGGGAGACCTGACGCTGCTCCAGGCCATCTCTCTGATGGGCGGCGTGCTGCCGGAGGTGGACGGCGAGAAGGGCTTTCTCCTCCGGCGCGAGCGGAAGATCCCCATCGACTTCAACCGGCTGACGCAGAAAGGGGACCTGAGCCAGAACCCCAAGCTCGAGCCGGGGGATTCGGTCGTGGTCCCCCTCGCGGACTCGGTCTACGTGAGCGGGGAGGTCAAGAAACCCGGCCCGGTGAAATACGCGGGCGACCTGACGCTGCTGAAGGCCCTCACCCAGGCGGGCGGGCTCACTCCCCTCGCCGCCGGAAGTCGAGTCGAGATCATACGCGGCGACCCGGAGAAGAAGAGCCGGATCCGGGTCGACGTCGACCGCGTCATGCGATCGCCGGACGGCAACCAGGACGTTCGGCTACACCCGAACGACATCATCACGGTCCCGCAGCGACGTTTCTAGCGACGACTCGCTCACGTCCCGGGCGCTCCCCGCCGGGGCTCGCGATCGCCGCGCGCCGCCGGTTCGCCCGATTTTTCCCCGCAGCCGGTCCTCTCTGGGTAGAGTGGTGTCCTTACTCGGCAGCGAACTGATCCTGGCCGGACTCCAAGGTCCTGCCCGGATGGCACCGCACTGATCAGATCTCGGAGGAGGAGACCTCGATGGCCAGGACCACTCAGTTCACGCTCAGCCTCGTGTCGCGCCCCGGCACGCTCGCCATGCTGGCCCGCACGCTCGCCGACGCCCGCGTCAACATCACCGCGCTGAGCGCGGCCGAGGTGACCGGCCGCGGAAAGATCCGCCTCGTCGTGAAGGACGCGGTCATGGCCCGGCGCGCGCTGCGCAAGGCCAAGTACCGCTTCAGCGAAGAGCCCGCGTTCGCGTTGCGGCTCCGGAACAAGCCCGGCGCCCTCGCCCGGGTCGCCGGCCGTCTCGCCAAGGAACGGATCAACGTGCGCTCGATCTACGCCACCACCACCGGCCGCGGCGCCGCCGCGGTCGTCCTGACGGTGGGCGGCAACGCCAACAAGGCGCGCCGCGTGCTCGGCCGCTGAGCCCGGCGGCTCCGGCGCCGCCTACGCCGAGCCGCCGTCCCCCGCGACCGGCCGCACGCTGATCCCCGGCTCGCCGCGCCGGAAACCCCACGCGGCCAGCCGCGCGATCAGCGTGTTGCGGTGCACCCCCAGCCCGCGCGCGGCGCGGCTCTGGTTCCAGTCCTCGCGCTCGAGCGCCCGCAGCACGTAGGCCTGCTCGAAGCGGTCGCGCGCCTCCTTGAGGGTCAGCGGGACCTCGCCGTCGCGGCCGGGCGCCACTTCGTTCATCGCCAGGTCGAGGGGCAGGTCGTCGAGGCCGATCACCGGGCGCGTGGCGAGGGCCACGCTACGCTCGATGATGTTCTCGAGCTCGCGCACGTTGCCCGGCCAGTCGTAGCCGTCGAGCGCGAGCAGCGCGCCCCGCGAGAGGCCGCGCACGTTCTTCTTGAACTCCTGCGAGTACTTCCGCACGAAGTGGACGGCCAGGTCCGGGATGTCGCTCTTGCGCTCGCGCAGCGGGGGCACGCCGATCGGGACCACGTGGAGCCGGTAGTAGAGATCCTCGCGAAAGGCGCGCGCCCGGATGGCCTGGCGCAGGTCGGTATTGGTGGCCGCGATCACGCGCACGTCCACCTGGATGGTGCGCGTGCCGCCGAGCCGCTCGATCTCGCGCTGCTGGAGCGCGCGCAGCAGCTTGGCCTGGAGATCGACCCGCAGGCTGCCGATCTCGTCGAGGAAGATCGTGCCGCCGTGGGCCAGCTCGAACTTGCCGAGCTTGCGCGCGAAGGCTCCGGTGAAGGCACCCTTCTCGTGGCCGAACAGCTCGGACTCGAGCAGGGTGTCGGGAATCGCGGCCAGGTTTACCGCCACGAACGGCTGGGCGCGGCGGGGGCTCTGGTTGTGAATGGCGCGCGCCACCAGCTCCTTGCCGGTGCCGCTCTCCGCGTTGACGAGCACGGTCGCGGTGGTCTGGGCCACCTGGGCGATCGTCTCGTAGAGCCGTACCATCTTCGGGTGGCGGCCCACGAGCTGGTCGAAGCCGTGGGTGCGATCGAATTCGGCCCGCAGGTAGCGCAGCTCCCGCTCCATGCCGCGCTGCCGGGCCGCCTCACGCACGAGGCTCAGGATCTCGTCCACGTCCCAGGGCTTGGCCAGGTAGTCGTACGCGCCCGCCTTCATGGCATCCACCGCCATCCGCAGGTGCGGATCGGCGGTGATCAGGATGACCGGGATTGACTCGTCGATCGCGAGGATGCGGGGCAGGACCTTCGATCCCGGCTCGCCGGGCATCCGCACGTCGAGCAGCGCCACGTCCACGCGGCGGGCGCCGAGGATCGCGAGGGCCGCGGCCCCGTCGGGGGCTTCCAGCACCTCGAACTCGTCCTGCAGGATGAGCTGCAGCGATTCACGCACACCGGGCTCGTCGTCGATCGCGAGCACGACCGGGCGGGGCCGGTAGACCGCCGGCGCGTCACCCTCTCCGTCGGTCTCCTTCCGGATACACTCCTGAGTTCCCACGCGCGTCTCCCTCCGTCCCGGACGAAATGCTCGGCACGTTAGGGACCGGCGCCGCCGCTGTCAAGGGGATTTCTAC
>CAMLFJ010000268.1 GCA_946479205.1 uncultured bacterium
GCACCTGGGCGCGTTCCTGCCGGTGGCCGCGCTGCGCCCCGCGCTCGAGGTCTACTTCGAGGGCGTGCGCGAGCTGCCGGACGGGGTGTGGGCGCGCGGGGGCTGCCCGTGGTGCGGTGGGGCGCCCGCGTACGGTGATCTCGTCGAGGACGGCCGCCGCCGGCTCTCCTGCCACGTCTGCGGCGGCGCCTGGATCGCGGCGCGGCTGCGGTGTCCGTTCTGCGAGAGCTGGAACTCGCGCGATCTCGTCCGGCTCGTGGCCGAGGAGCTCGACGAGGGCCACTTCATCGAGGCCTGTCGCGCCTGCCACGGGTACCTCAAGGGGGTGGACCGCCGCCAGCGCTGGAACGCGGGCGCGCCCCTCGTGGAGGACTGGGGCTCGCCGCACCTCGACCTCTATGCCTCACGCGAGGGATACTGGCGCTCCACGCCGTCGCTCGCGCACCTGCTGCCGGCCGAGGGCCCCGAGGGGCCGGCGGGGGAGGCCCGCGGGTGAACGCGGTCCTCTACGACGTGGCGCTGACCGCCTACATCCTGGCCGCGGCGGCCGCGATCGGCTCGCTTTTCGGGCGCCGCGATCAGCTCGCGTGGGTCGCCCTGCTGCTGACCCAGGCGGGCTGGATCTGCCACACCGCGGCGGTGATCGCGCGCGGCATCGAGCTGGGCCGGCTGCCCTTCATGACCATGCCGGAGGTGATCTCGCTCGTGATCTGGGCCGCGGTCCTCCTCGACTTCTGGATCGAGCGGCGTCACCGGATCCGGCCGCTCAGCGCCTTCGTGCTCCCGGTGGTCCTGGCCCTGGGCCTCGGCCTGCCCACCGGCCTGCGGTCGATCGCGCTGGAGACACCGGTGAGGAGCGGCTGGATCCTGGTCCACGTGGCCCTCGTGCTGGTCGGCTTGGCCGCGCTCGTGCTGAACTTCGGCATCGCCCTGATGTACGTGCTGCGCGAGCGGCAGCTCCGGCACAAGCGGACCGGTACGTTCTATCGCCGCCTGCCCCCGCTCGAGACGCTCGACCGGCTCGCGGTGGGCACGCTCACCATCGGGTTCCCCTTCCTCACCGTGGGGCTGGCCCTCGGCGTGCTCTCGGCCCCGGCCGCGTGGGGGAGCCTGCTCACCTTCGATCCGCTCGCGCTCTTCTCGCTCGTGATGTGGATGATCTACGCGGCCACCCTCCTCGGCCGCGTGATGGGCCAGTGGGGCGGCCGGCGCGCCGCCTACTACGCCATCGCGGGCTTCTGCGTCCTCCTGGCCACGCTCAGCGCGGGTGTCTTCCTCCACGGCCGGCACGGGTCCTGAGACGCGGCCATGACCCCGGGACGCATCCTCTTCGTGGCGGGCCTGAATCACCGGACCGCGCCGGTCGAGGTGCGCGAGCAGCTCGCGCTCGAGGAGGAGAAGATCCGCGAGATCCTCGGAGACCTCACCGGCCGCGGTCTCCTCGACGAGGTCATGATCATCTCGACCTGCAACCGGGTCGAGGTCTACGGAGTGGCCGCGGTGCCCGGCGCGGCGCGCACCGCCGCCTTCGGGCGGCTGGGCAGCCACCGCGGGCTCCACTGGCGCGATCTCGAGCCGCTCGTCTACACGGTCACCGGCGACGAGGCGGCGCTCCACGCGTTCCGGGTGGCGGCGAGCCTGGACTCCATGATCCTGGGCGAGCCCCAGATCCTCGGCCAGGTGAAGGACGCCTTCGCGCTCGCCCAGTCGGCGGGCACCGCGGGGCCGGTGCTCCACGCCCTGATGAGCCAGGCGTTCGGCGCGGCCAAGCGTGTGCGCACCGAGACCGAGATCGGCCGGCTGGCGGTGTCGGTCTCCTACGCGGCGGTCGAGCTGGCGCGGAAGATCTTCGACGGGCTCGAGGGCAAGGCGGTGCTCCTCGTGGGGGCGGGGGAGATGAGCGAGCTGGCCGCGCGGCACCTGGTGGACCACGGCGCGCTTCCGCTCTACGTGACCAACCGGACCTGGAGCCGCGCCCAGGATCTCGCGCGGGCACTCGGCGGCACCGCGGTCCCGTTCGACCAGCTCGCGGTCACCCTATCGCTGGTGGACATCGTGGTCACGTCGACCGCCGCGCCCGAGCCCATCGTCACCGCGGCCCAGGTTCGGGCCGCCCTGGAGAAGCGCCGGACCCGGCCCCTGTTCTTCATCGACATCGCGGTGCCGCGCAACGTGGAGCCCGCGGTCAACGACGTGGAGAACGCCTTCTGCTACGACATCGACGACCTGCGCTCGGTGGTCGAGGCGAACCTCAAGGAGCGGCAGCGCGAGGCCCTGCGCGCCCAGGGCCTGCTCGAGGGCGAGGTCGTGAAGTTCGCGGCGCGCCTGCAGCAGCTCGAGGTCGTCCCCACCATCGTGTCGCTGCGGGAGAAGCTCGAGGCCATCCGCCGCGCCGAGCTGGAGCGGGCGCTCGGGCGCCTGCCCGGCGCCGGGGAGGAGACGCGGCGGGTGATGGAGGCGCTGAGCCAGGCGATCGTGAACAAGGTGCTGCACGCGCCGATGGTCAAGCTCAAGGACTCCTCCCGCGCCGGGCACGCCCGGCGATGGACCGAGATGATCTCGGAGCTGTTCGGGTTGCGCGGCCACGGCCGACCCGACTCGCACGAATGAAGATTCGCCTCGGCACCCGGGGCAGTCGTCTCGCGGTGGTGCAGAGCGAAGCGGTGGCGGCCGCGCTGCGCGCCCGCGGAGCCGAGATCGAGATCGTGGTGATCCGCACCACCGGGGACCGCCTCGCCCAGGTCGCGCTGGCCGACTTCGGCGGCAAGGCCCTCTTCGTGAACGAGATCGAGGAGGCGCTGCTGGCCGGCCAGGTGGACGTGGGCGTGCACAGCCTCAAGGACATGCCCTCCGAGCTGCCGGACGCCCTGACGCTGGCCGCGTTCCCGCTCCGCGAGGACCCGTGCGACGTGCTCCTCGGCCGGCGCGACGGGGGATGGGACGCGCTGCCCGCGGGCGCGGTGGTCGGGACGTCGAGCCCGCGGCGCCGCGCGATGGTGCTCGCGCGCCGCCCGGATCTCCGCACCGAGCCGATCCGCGGCAACGTGGACACCCGCCTCGAGAAGCTCCGCGCCGGCGCCTACGATGCGCTCGTCATGGCCGCGGCCGGCCTCAAGCGCCTGGGGCTCAGCCCGGCGCACGCCACCCCGCTCGATCCGGCCGAGTTCGTGCCCGCGGTGGGACAGGGCGTGCTGGCGGTCGAAGCCCGCCAAGCCGACCGGGAACTGCTTGAAGTTCTGCGTGCCGTGGACGACACTCGGACGAGGTTGGCGGCCCTGGCGGAGCGGGCATTCCTGGCCCGGCTGGAGGCCGGATGCCACACGCCGGTGGCCGCGCACGCGCGGCTGGACGGCGGGACCCTGGTGCTGACCGGGGTCGTGTCGAGCCCCGACGGAGCGACCGCGCTGCGGGCGAGCAACCGTGGGCCCGCCGGGGACGGTGAGGGGCTGGGCGTGGCGCTGGCGGACGAGCTCATGGCCAAGGGGGCGAAGGCGATTCTCGATGCGAGTCGCGGGTGATGAAGTGATGACCGAGGCAAGGGGTGATAAACCCTTGTCCGGTCGGGTGGTCCTGGTGACCAGGGCGCGCGAGCAGGCGGGCGTGTTCGCCCACCTCCTCGAGGCGGCCGGGGCGCGGGTGATGCTCGTGCCGACCATCGCCATCGAGCCCCCGGACTCCTGGGCACCGCTCGACGCCGCGCTCGCGGAGGAGCACCACTGGGTCGTGTTCACGAGCGTGAACGGCGTGGCCATGGTTCGCCGACGCGTCGAGGTCACCGGGCAGGGGCGGGCGCTGCTCGAGCGGAGCCGCCTGGCCGCGATCGGCCCCGCGACGGCGGCCGCGCTGCGTGACTGGGGGCTGACCGCCGAGGTCGTGCCGGGCGAGTACGTCGCGGAGGGCCTGCTCGATTCGCTGCGGCCGCTGCTGCCGCCCGGCGTCCGCGTGCTGCTTCCGCGCGCGGCGGAGACCCGCGACGTGCTGGTGCGCGAGCTGACCGCGCACGGGGCCCGCGTCACCGAGGTGGCCGCCTACCGCACCCGCGCGGCCACCGAGCACGCGGCGGGACTGCGCGAGGCGCTCGCGGAGGGCCGCGTGGACGTGGTGACCTTCACCAGCTCCTCCACGGTGCGGAGCTTCTGCGCCCTCTTCGGCTCGGCCGAGCTGCCGCGGCTCCTCCGGGGCGTGACCGTCGCCTGCATCGGTCCCATCACGCGGGCCACCGCGGAAGGTCGCGGGCTCGCCACCCAGATCGTGCCCGAGGACTACACGATCCCGGCCCTGGCCCGCGCCATCGTGACCCACTTCGAGCCCGCAAGGAGCTAGCGCATGCCGTTCCCCGTCTACCGTCCCCGCCGGCTTCGCGAATCACCACTGCTGCGCTCCATGGTGCGCGAGACCACGCTCCGCATCGACGACTTCGTCTACCCGCTCTTCGCGGTGCACGGCCGCGGAGTCCGCGAGCCCATCTCCTCCATGCCCGGGCAGTACCGGCTCTCCATCGACGAGCTGCTCAAGGAGTGCAAGGACGCGGCGTCCATGGGGATCCCGGCGGTGCTCCTGTTCGGGCTGCCGCGCGACAAGGACCCGCGGGGCACCGAGGCGTACGCGGAGGACGGGATCATCCAGCAGGCGGTGCGGGCCGTGAAGGACACGATCCCGGACCTGCTGGTGATCACCGACGTGTGCCTGTGCGAGTACACCAGCCACGGGCACTGCGGGGTGGTGGAGGACGGCCGGATCAAGAACGATCCGACGCTCGAGCTGATCGCGCGCACCGCGGTCTCCCACGCGGAGGCGGGCGCGGACCTGATCGCGCCGTCGGACATGATGGACGGCCGGGTCGCCGCGATCCGGGAGGGCCTCGACGAGTCGGGCTTCCCGGAGACGCCGATCATGGCCTACTCGGCCAAGTACGCCTCCGCCTTCTACGGCCCGTTCCGCGAGGCGGCGGACTCCACCCCGCAGTTCGGCGACCGGCGCTCCTACCAGATGGATCCCGCCAATGTGATGGAGGCGATGCGGGAGGTCGCGCTCGACGTGGACGAGGGCGCCGACATCGTGATGGTGAAGCCGGCGCTGCCGTACCTCGACGTCATCGCGCGGGTGAAGGGCGAGTTCGGGCTGCCGGTGGCCGCCTACTCGGTCTCGGGCGAGTACGCGATGCTGAAGGCGGCCGGCCAGCTCGGCTGGCTCGACGAGGACCGCGCGGTGCTGGAGGCCCTGACCGGCATCCGGCGGGCCGGGGCCGACATCATCATCACCTACTTCGCCAAGGACGCGGCGCGGCTCATCGAGCAGGGCCGCGCGTGAGG
>CAMLFJ010000269.1 GCA_946479205.1 uncultured bacterium
GGCCTCTTCGCCTGGTACGCGGTGCAGGTGCACCAGACCAAGTACCTGACCGAGATCGGCTTCAACCCGACCGACGCGGCGTGGGCCCTCGGCTTCGTGAGCCTGGCCGGCATCCCCGGCCAGATCGCGCTCGGCTGGCTCTCGGACCGGATCGGGCGCGAGTGGGTGTGGACCGCGGGCGCGGTGGGCTTCGGGATCTGCTACGCGGCGCTGCTCCTGCTCGCGGTCACCCCGACCCCGGCCCTGCTCTACGTGATGGTCGTCGCCCAGGGCATGCTCGGCTACGGCCTCACCTCGGTGGTCGGGGCGATCCCCGCCGAGATCTTCCAGGGCCGCCACTACGGCTCCATCTTCGGCACCCTGATGCTCGCCTCGATCGCGGGCGGCGCGGTGGGGCCGTGGCTCACCGGCGTGCTCTACGATCGCACCGGCAGCTACACGCTCGCGTTCTGGATCTCGATCGGGGTCAGCGTGGTCTCCGCGGTGGCGATCTGGCTCGCCGCCCCGCGGAAGGTCCGGGCGGTGGCCGGCCGCATATGAAGGGCCTTCGATCCGCTTTACCCTCTCCCCGCTGGGGAGAGGGTAGGGTGAGGGGGACCTCGATGAGGTATCCTGCGGCGTGTATCTGAATCCCCGGCTCTGGGCCTTCACCCGCGGCGTGCGCCTGCGCATCGCGGGCACCACGCTGGCCGGATTGCTGGCCGTGCTCGCAGGCACCGCCCGGCTGGCCCTGCTCGGCTGGGTGCTGGGGCGTGTGCTCGCGGGCGACTCGCTCGCGACGCTCGCCGGACCCGTCGCGGGAGTGGCCGCCCTGATCGCGCTCCGCGGCCTGCTCGAATACGGCCGCACGATGGTGGCGCATCACACCGCGGCGCGGGTGCAGCGCCGCCTGCGCGGGCGCCTCTACGAGCAGATCACCGCGCTGGGCCCCGCCCACTTCACCCAGACGCGAACCGGAGACGTCATCCTCTCGGTCGTCGAGGGCGTGCAGCAGCTCGAGGTCTACTTCGGCCAGTTCCTGCCCCAGCTCTTCGTGTCCGGGCTGACCCCGTTCCTGATCTTCGTGGTGGTGGCCGCGATCGACCTGCCCCTCGCCGGCGTCTTCTTCCTGGCCGCGATCGCCACCTTCCTGATGCCCACGCTGTGGCATCGCTGGGACAGCCGCCACAGCCTCGCCCGCTCGAAGTCCTACGCGGCCTACGGGGCCGAGTTCCTGGACGCGATCCAGGGTCTGCGCACCCTGGCCGCCTTCGGCCAGAGCCAGTCGCGCGCCCGGCTGCTCGAGGAGCGCGGCCGCGCCCTCTTCCAGGCCACCATGTGGCTGCTCAGCACCAACACGCTCGCGCGCGGCATCAGCGACGTGTGCATCGCGCTGGGCGCGGCGATCGCGCTGGCGATCGGCGCCTTCCGCGTGCAGGACGGTCGGATGGAGCTCACCGCGCTCGTGGTGGTCCTCATGCTGGGCGTCGAGATCTTCCGCCCGCTGCGCGAGCTGCGGACCGTGCTGCACCAGGGCATGCTCGGCCTCTCCGCGGCCCAGTCCATCCTGGCCCTCCTCGCCCTCAAGCCATCCGTCGCCGACACCGCGACCAACGGCAGCCGGCACGTCGAGCCCTCCATGTCCTTCGAGGGCGTGACGTTCAGCTACCCGGGCGGGCGGCGGGCCGCGCTCGAGCAGCTCTCGTTCAGCGTGGCCGCGGGGGAGCGCGTGGGCGTGGTGGGCGCGAGCGGGGCGGGCAAGTCCACGATCTCGCGCCTGCTCCTTCGCTTCGCGGATCCCACCGCGGGCCGCGTCACCATCGGCGGGCACGACCTGCGCGAGCTCTCGCTGCGGGACCTGCGGCGGCTGATCGCGGTGGTGAGCCAGGACACCTATCTCTTCCACGGCACCATCGAGGAGAACCTCCGGATGGGCCGGCCCGACGCGAGCCAGGCCGAGCTCGAGGCGGCCGCGCGCAACGCCAACATGCACGACGCGATCGTGGCCCTGCCCCAGGGCTATCAGACGGTGGTCGGCGAGCGCGGGGTGCGTCTCTCGGGCGGCCAGCGCCAGCGCATCGCGATCGCCCGCGCGCTGCTCCGCGACGCGCCCATTCTCATCCTGGACGAGGCGCTCTCCTCGGTGGACGCGGAGAGCGAGGCCGCGATCCAGGACGCGCTCGATCGGCTCATGCGCGGGCGCACCACCCTCATCTTCGCCCACCGGCTCTCGAGCATCATCGGCGCCGACCGCATCCTCGTGCTCGACGAGGGCCGGGTGGTCGAGAGCGGCACCCACGCCGCCCTGATGGCGGGCGACGGCGTGTACCGGCGCCTCATGGCGGGCCAGGCGGTGGGCGGCGGCGACGGCGTGATCGGCGACGGCCACGCCGGCCTGGCCGCGGTGGAGACCGGCGACCCGCCCGCGCCCGACGACACGGCGGCCGACGCCCCGACCGCGGAGCCCGCGTCGATCCTCCGCGCGGCGGGCCCGGGCTGGTGGGAGGTGGGCCGCATCCTGATCGCGATGGCGGCGGGCTACCACGGCCGGCTCGTGGTGACCTTCGTGCTGGGGGTGGCGCGCGTGGCCGCGCTCATCGGCGTCGGGCTGCTGAGCGCGCTGGTGGTCCGCGCGGTCAGCCGGGGCGAGCCGACCGGCGTATGGCTCCTGTCGCTCCTCATCGTCGCGCCGCTGGCCGGCGTGCTGCACTGGCTCGAGTCGTGGCTCGCCCACGACATGGCGTACCGGCTGCTCGCCGACATGCGCATGCGCTTCTTCCGCAAGCTCGTGGAGCTGGGCCCGGCCTACCTGGCGTCGCGCCGCACCGGCGATCTCCTCGGGGTGGCCACCCACGACATCGAGCTGATCGAGTATTTCTTCGCCCACACCATCACTCCGGGCCTGGTCGCGGTGCTCGTGCCCGCGGTGGTGCTCGCCACCCTCGCCACCTTCGGATGGCCGATGGCGCTGGCGGTGCTGCCCTTCCTGGCCTACGCGGCGCTGAGCCCGGTGCTCGGGCGCGGGCGCATCGACCGGCTGAGCGCGCGCGCCCGCGAGGCCTCCGGCGAGCTGAACGCGCACACGGTGGACTCCGTGCAGGGGCTCGGCGAGATCGTCGCGTTCCAGCAGGAAGCGCAGCGCGGCGAGGCGCTCGCCGCGCGGGCCACCGCCTACGCGGGCGCGCGCATGCCCTTCCTCGCTGACCTCGCGCGCCAGTCCGCGCTCCAGGACGTGGCCACCGGACTGGGCGGCCTCGCGGTGACCCTGGTGGGCGCGTGGCTCGTGGCGGGGGGCCGGCTCGAGGGCGCGATGCTGCCGCTGCTCACCCTGCTCGCCATGTCCGCGTTCGTGCCGGTCTGGGAGATCGCACAGGTCGGCCGCCAGCTCGCCGACACCCTCGCGGCCACCCGGCGCGTGCACGCGGTCCACGGCGAGCCGGTGCGCATCGCCGACGGCTCCGGGATCCCGGGCCCGCGTCGCGAGCAGGCGGCCGCCATCGCGCTCCACAATGTCACCTTCACCTATCCGGGGCGGCGCCGGCCCGCGCTGCAGGACGTGTCCTTCACGGTGCCCGCGGGCGCGATGGTGGCGCTGGTGGGCCCGTCCGGCGCGGGCAAGACCACGATCGCGAGCCTGCTGCTGCGCTTCTGGGATCCGGACTCGGGCGCCATCACGCTCGGCGGCCACGACCTGCGCCAGTGGCGCCTCGAAGGGCTGCGCCGCGAGATCGCGCTGGTGGCGCAGGACACGCACCTCTTCAACGACACCCTGGGCGGAAATATCCGCATCGCGCGGCCCGAGGCCACCGCGGCGGAGGTGACCGCCGCGATCGAGCGCGCCTCGCTGCTCCCCCTGGTGCGCTCGCTCCCCGAGGGGCTCGACACGCGCGTCGGCGAGCGCGGGCTCCAGCTCTCGGGCGGCCAGCGCCAGCGCGTGGCCATCGCGCGGGCGTTCCTGCGGGAGGCGCCCGTCCTGATCCTGGACGAGGCCACCTCGCATCTGGACGCGGTCAACGAGCAGGTGGTGCAGGAGGCCCTCGCCGGCCTGACCCGCTCGCGCACCACCATCGTGATCGCCCACCGCCTGTCCACCGTCCGGGCCGCCGACCAGATCGTGGTGCTGGACGAAGGCCGGGTGGTCGAGCAGGGCCGCCACGAGGATCTCCTCCGCCGGCGGGGCCTTTATGCCCGGCTGGTCTCCCGCCAGGTCGCCGCGGCCATCGCCTCCTGACCTTTTCCGGCACCCCTGTCAACGATCGGGGTCGCTGGTTCGTCCATAGGACAGAGGCAAGGCACCCACCGGGGCCCCCGAGATCGGGGGATCCCCGTTATCGATGGATCAAGGAGGATCACCATGAAAGCACGCAATGCACTGACAGGACTGGCACTGGTTCTGGGGATGGCCCTGCCGGCGGGCGCCCAGACCCTGGATGGCATCCAGCTGGCGCAGGCGCCCGCGGACGCCACCCGCCCCGCTCCGGGGCCGGGCGCGCGCCCGCACTGGGGGCAGCGGCCGGACGGAGGGGGCGACAAGCATGGCCATCATGGCTGGCAGCGTCGGGCCAGGGCCCATCGCTTCTCGCTCAGCGGACTGGCCCTGCGGCACCAGAAGGACCTCGCGCTGACGCCGGCCCAGGTGGATAGCCTGCGCAAGCTCGGGACGGACGCACGGCGCGACGCCATCAAGCGGCAGGCCGACCGGCGACTGGCCGAGCTGGATCTGCGGACGATGATGGCTCCGGACTCGGCCGACCCCAACAAGCCGCGGGACCTGGCCCGGATCGAGACCAAGGTGCGGGAGATCGAGAAGCTGCGCGCGGATGGGCGCGTGGCCCAGATCCGCAACCTGGAGCAGAGCCGTCAGGTGCTGACCCCCGAGCAGCGCGAGAAGCTGCGCACGCTCCTGAGCCAGCGCTGGCAGCACCGCGGGCCGCAGGGCCCCGGCATGCGCGGCATGACCCCCGACGACGGCGGCCAGAAGCCCGCCGCCTCCGAAGAGACCACCGGCCCCACCGCCGGTTAGCGACAGATCGGGGTCAGGTCTTACATTCGCACATTGTCGGAATGTGAGACCTGACCCCTCACGCGGTCGGGCCGTCGCCGGCGACCGTGGTCCGGTGCATGACGCGCTTGTGGCGCGCGCTGTCCCAGAGGCGGCCGCGGTGCAGCGCGCAGCGGTTGTCCCACATCACGAGGTCTCCCACCTGCCAGCGGTGCCGGTAGACGCGATCGGCCCGCACCGTGTGCTCGAGCAGCTTGGCGATGAGCATGCGGCTCTCGTCGAGCCCCATGCCCTCGATGTACCAGGCGTGCGAGCCGATGT
>CAMLFJ010000270.1 GCA_946479205.1 uncultured bacterium
CGCAGCTCGGCCCGGTGCCCGCGGAGACGGTGGTCCGGTTCGGAGAGCCCGCGCAGGAGATCCTCGTGGAGGCGGAAGCCTTCGACGCGGACAAGATCGTGCTGACCGCCGCCCGCCGGAGCTGGCTCGCGCGCCTCACCGGAAGCGGCCTCGGCGAGAAGCTGCTGCACGCCTCGCCGGTCCCGGTCGTGCTGGTCCGCGACGCCTGATCCAAGCGCGCGCGGGCGGCGTCAGTCATAGAGCCGCCCGCGCTGCAGCTTGCGATGGCAGTGAAAGAGGGTGTACTCGATCATCCGCGCGGAGACGCCGAGGGCGCGCGCGTGGCCCCGCAGCCGCTCCAGGTACTGCTCCCACTGTGAAACCGTGAAGGCCCGCCCGCGCTCGTTGCCCGCCACCGATCGGATGCTGAACAGCAGCTGCCAGCAGCGGATGTCGAGCACCCCGTAGCGGCCCGGATCGATCAGGGTGAGGATGGCGGAGGCGGTCGCCACGCTCACCCCGGGCAGCGCGATGAGCCGGGTCATCCGCTCGCGCTCGCTCGGCGTGGCGAGCACCGCCTGCGACACGCGCCGGATCGTCGCCGCGGTATTGCGCTCGTAGTGGCGCCGCGAGCGGGGGCTCTTCCAGCGGCACATCGCGAGGAACTCTCCGCGCGTGAAGCGGCCCGCCGTCTTGACGTGGGCGAGCCGGCGAGTCAGGTCCGCGGTCCCCGCGTGCTCCTCGGTGAGCAGCTCCCGCCGCAGCAGGGTCCGCAGGCTCCGGTAGGGCACCGCCTTCAGCGGCATGTTATGTTACCCGCCATGACCGAGCCCTTCGTCACGATCCCGGAGATCCACCGCGCGGCCAAGGCCCGCCTGCCGCGCAACTCGTACAACTTCGGCGCGGGCGGCACCGAGACCGAGACCACGCTCCGCCGCAACCGGCGCGCGATCCGGCGGCTGGCCGTCCGCCAGGACATCCTGGTGGACGTCCGCCACATCGACCTCTCCACGTCGCTGATCGGCATCCCGCTCTCCTGGCCGGTGGTGATCGCGCCGATGGGCGGGCTCGTCCTCTTCCATCCCGAGGGCGATCGCGAGATGGCGCGCGGGGCCGCCAAGGGCGACACGCTGCAGTTCCTGAGCGGCGCCACCGGCTGGTCGGTGGAGGCGGTGGCGGAGGCCGCACCCGGTCCCAAGATGTTCCAGCTCTACCACATGGGCGACCGGGCCTGGGTGGCCGATTTGATGGCGCGCGTCGAAGCCTCCGGCTACCTCTCGGTGTGCCTCACGGTGGACGTGCAGGTCTACAGCCGGCGCGAGCGCGACATCGTCGCGCGGTTCAGCCCGCGCGAGGCGATGCTCAAGGCCCCGAACCCACGCCCGCCCGATCCGGAATACCCGGCGCGCCTCACCTGGGCCGACGTGGACTGGCTGCGCAAGACCACCAAGCTCCCGATCGGGCTCAAGGGCATCATGACCGCGCGCGACGCCCGCCGCGCCGTCGAGGCCGGAGTGGAGATCGTCTGGGTGTCCAATCACGGCGGCCGGCAGCTCGATGCGACCCAGGCGAGCATCGACGCGCTGCCCGCGGTGCGCGACGCGGTGGGCGACGCGGCCAGCATCATCGTGGACGGCGGCTTCGCCCGCGGCACCGACGTGCTCAAGGGCGTGGCGTGGGGCGCCGACGCGGTGGCGATCGGGCGCACCGCGCTCTGGGGCCTGGCCGCCGACGGCGCGGCCGGGGTGGCCTGCACGCTCGACATCCTGCGGCGCGAGCTGCGGACGTCCATGGCCCTCGCCGGACAGACGAGCGTGCGCGGGCTCACCCCGGACGTGGTCTTCCGCGTGGACTGAGCGCCCATCTACAGGAAGCCCGGCGCCTGGAACTCGCAGAAGCCGCCCATCAGGTCATCGCGGTGCCACCAGCCCCCGCGCATCACGCACTTCACCTCGAGCTCCTCCTGCGTGTACGTCCGCTCGATCGGGGCACCGCAGCCGGCCGACGCCAGCGCCAGCGCGAGGAGAAGCCCGAGTCCCCGCATCTACTGCATCGGCGAGTAGGCGGTCGGCTTCAGGATGTGGGCGGTGAGCCGGCGCAGCAGCGGCCCGTTCTTCTCGGTCTCCGCGAACTTGGCCAGCCGATCCTTGTCGGTGAAGAAGGCGGCCCACTTCTTCTCGCGGTCCGCGAGGCTGTCGTAGGCGAGCATGTAGATGAGCTGGTCCGAGGAGCCGCCGAGCTCGTTGGTCCAGAAGCCGACCACCTGGATGTTATGCTTCTTGAAGAAATCCATGGTGATCTCGGCGAAGCGGCGGTTGAGATCGGGGAGCCGGCCGGGCATCGCGTGATACGTCCGAAGCTCATACAGCATGACGGGGGCCTCCTGGCCAACGCGGTAGATGATGTCTGCCGCGACTCTAGGCACGCCTCCGGCCGGTGTCAAGCGCGTGAGCTCTAGACTCGCGCGCGCGGCCTCGATCACGGCGCGCGTCGGCCTCCTCCTCACTCTGCTCGGGGCGCTCTCGCTCCTGCTCTCCGGCGCGGGCAGCCGCTGGGACTGGTGGGACTTCCGCACCGGCTTCGCGATCTTCCGCTGGACACTCTACGGCGGGCTGGGGGCGGTGGTCGTCGCGCTGGTCGGCCTCGTGCTGGCGCTGCTCGGGCGGGCGTACAACACCGCGGTCCTGTCGATCGGCACCCTCGTGCTGCTGGCCGCGATCGCAGTGGTGCCGGTCTCGCACCTTCGCAACGCGGGCCAGGTGCCCCCGATCCACGACATCTCCACCGATCTCGACGACCCGCCGCGCTTCATGGCGGTGCTGCCGCTTCGCCAGGGCGCGCCGAACTCCGCCGAGTACGGCGGCCCCGCGCTCGCGGCCCAGCAGCGCGCCGGCTATCCCGACCTCGGGCCCGCGCGCTTACCCGCGCCCGCCGACCGCGTGTTCGCGCAGGCGGTCGAGGTCGCGCGCGGGCGCGGCTGGGAGATCGTGGCCGCGGAGCCCGAGGAGGGGCGCCTCGAGGCCACCGATCGCACCCGCTGGTTCGGCTTTCGCGACGACATCGTGGTGCGCGTGCGGCCGGACGGCGCAGGCAGCCGCGTGGACGTCCGCTCGGTCTCCCGCGTCGGCCGCAGCGATCTCGGGACCAACGCCCGCCGCATCCGCGGCTTCATGGACGCGCTGCGCACGGCGATGGCGGGCGACACTGTCGCCCCGCGGTAGGGCACCCGCGCCGCGGCCTCAGCATCGGCATCCTGGCCGTCCTCAGGCCTCGACGGCCACCCTGGCCACGAAGTCCCGCCGCAGGGTGAGGCCGAGCCCGGGGCCGGCGGGCGCCAGCACGTGGCCGTCCTCCAGCTCGACGCGCTCCTCCACGAGGTCGTTCAGGAGCGGGTTGTGGCCACGGGAGAACTCGAGCAGGTTCACGCACGGGGTGGAGACCGCCAGGTGCAGGCCGGCCGCGAAGAGAATGGCCGAGCCCCAGAGATGCGGAGCCACCGTGAGATCGTGGGCCGCGGCGAGCGCGGCGATGCGCTGGGTCTCGGTGATGCCGCCCGCGATGGCCACGTCGGGCTGGCAGACGTCCACCGCGCGGGCCGCGATCATGTCGCGGAAGGCGAAGCGCGTCTGCTCGCTCTCCCCCGCCGCGATCGGGATGTCGGTGGAGGCGCGCACCTCCGCCTGACCCGCGAGGTTCTCGGAGGAGACCGGCTCCTCGAACCAGCCGAGGTCGCAGTCCTCGACCTTGCGCGCGAAGCGCATGGCCTCGCGCACGCTCCAGGTGCCGTGCGCGTCCACCATGATGCCCACGTCGGGCCCGAGCGTCTCGCGTACCTCACGCACGCGCGCGGCGGAATCGTCCACGCTCTTGTCCTGGAGGCCGACGCGCAGCTTCACCGCGCGGTGGCCGCGCTCCACGTACTGGGTCATCTGCTTGCCGATGGCGCCCACCGGCGCCCAGCCCCCGCTCGCGTAGGCCGGGATCCGGTCGCGGTACTGCCCGCCCAGGAGCCGCCACACCGGCTGGCCCACCGAGCGCCCGAGCAGGTCCCAGCACGCGATGTCGATGCCGCTGATCGCGCTCATCGCGAGGCCGCGCCGCCCGATGGTGGGAAAGGTGCGCCCCTCGCGGGCGGCGTAGCGGGCGCGCGAGCCGTTGTAGAGCAGCTCCCAGATGCCGGTGATGTCGCGCGGATCGCGGCCCACGATCGCGGGCCCCATCTCCTCCCGGATCAGCGTGACCATCGCCGCGTAGTTGCCGAGATTGCCCACCGCGGCCTTGGCCTCGCCGAGCCCCACCAGGCCGGTGTCGGTCTCGATCTCGACCAGGCACATGTTGAAGGTGTCGTTGCGGCCGAAGTCGCTGACGTGCGCGTGCTCGGCGGGAATGGGGGCGCGGAGCCAGGTGGCGCGGACCGTCGTGATTTTCATGGCGGGAGCGTACGACCCGCGCGCCGCCGAAGTCAACGTGCCGCGGGCGGCAGGGCGAGATGAGTGAACGCGGTCAGACGCTCGCGCCGCGCCCGCCACTCCTCGGGGACCCCGGCGGCGCCGGGAACCATGACCACGATGCTCCCCACGATGGCGCACAGGGTGTCGCAGTCGCCCAGAGCGGCCGCCGCCGTCCAGAGCGCCGATTCGTACCCCGCAGGTGGTGCCGGACGCTCCAGAGCGCGAACGGCACGGTGTCCTGGGCCAGGGCGTGGATCCCGTTGCCGATCTCGGTCACCACGTCGAGGACCTCGACGTCGGGTCCGATCGAGGAGGCGCGCTCGATCGTGTCGCGGGTGATGCCGGCCGGCACCACCTCGAGCACCGCGGCGAAGAGCGCATCCGGATCGGTCCCTCCCCCGGCGGCCCAGGCGGCCGCGGCCGCCACCGCCATGGCGCCCGCCTGCCCCTCGGCGTTGGCGTGGGTGACCGCGGCAGCCAGCCGCGCCTGCTCCGCCGCCATCTCCAGGTCGCCCGCGAAGTACGCGCCGATCGGCCCCGCGCGCATCGCGCCGCCGTTACCCATCGAGCCGACCCCATCGAACGCGGCCGCGGACAGCGTCCGCCAGTCGCCCCCGCGGGCGATCTCGGTGAGGATCTGGTGGGTCACTCGTCCGTAGCCCCGCCACGGATCGAGGCGGAGCTTGTGCCCGAATCGGCGGGCGAGCGCGTTCTGGTCGATGCCGCCGTGCTCTTCCAGGGTCTCGACCACCGAGATGCCCATCACCGTATCGTCCGAGAAGGCCCACGGCGGGTCCGGCAGCCAGCGGTGCGCGAG
>CAMLFJ010000271.1 GCA_946479205.1 uncultured bacterium
TCCGCTGCGCGTGGCATCGCAGGCCAGCGTGAAAATGTCGTAATGCAAGACCTGACCCCAATCTACGCTTAGCCGAACTTGCGGGATTCTTCTTTGCGGTAGGCGCGGATCGCGATCAGCAGGAAGAGCGCGGTGTAGCCGGCGAGCCAGGCGAGGGAGACCGGGAGGCGCTCGGTGTTGGCGCCGACGGCGCTCCAGCCGAGCTGGCCGTAGTGGTAGGCGGGGAGATACGGCGCGATGACGCGCACGAAGCCGGGGAGCTGGGAGAGCGGCATGAAGAGCCCCGAGGCGAACGTCAGCGGCAGGTAGATCAGGTTCGCCACCGCGGGGGCCACGTTGGGGCCGCAGAGATACCCGATGCTGAAGCCCAGCCCGATGAATGGCACCGAGCCCGCGAGCAGCCGGGCGATCATGTCGAGCCACACCGTGAGGTCCTGCCGGATCCCGCCCACCACGACCGCGTAGGCGATCAGGATCACGAGCGAGAGCAGCGCGTAGAAGAGCGCGTTCAGCACCTTGGCCAGGATCGCGATGACCGGCGGCAGCGGGGTCGCGCGCATCAGCAGGTCCACCTTCTGCCCGCGCTCGATGGCCACCCCGATCCCGAACCCGAACACCATCACGCTGCCGACGCTGTAGGCGGCGAACGAGGCGACCAGGTAGGCCCCGAGGCTCATGCCGTTGGGCAGGGTCTGCTTGGCGTAGGGCAGCCCGAAGAAGGTGAAGAAGAGGACCGGCAGCGCCACGATGGTCACGCTGAAGGCGGGGATGCGCCAGCGGATGCGCAGTTCGCTCCACGTCTGCTTCAGCAGCATGCGCCCCAGCGGGGCGACGGCGGTCCCGGCGCCGGTCACGACGCCCCCTCGGGCCGGCGGGTCAGCGCGAGGAACGCCTCCTCGAGATCCGCGCCGGTCACCTCCAGGTCCACCACGTCCACGCCCCGGCGGAACAGCTCGCGCAACACCGCGGCCGGCTCGTTGCTGAGCAGGCTCGCGCGCTCGCCGGTCAGCGTCAGCACGCGCGCGGGCAGCCCGTCCAGATCGGCGGGCGCGAACGGCCGGCCCGCGACCAGGGTCATTTTCTTGCCCGGCACCCGCCCCTTCAGCTCCTGCGGACTCGCGTCCGCGATGACCGCGCCCCGATCGATCACGATGATCCGCCGCGCGAGCTCCTCGGCCTCGCGCAGGTAGTGGGTGGTGAACACGATGGTCTTGCCCGCGCCCGAGAGCGTCTGGATGCTGGCGGTGAAGGCTCGCCGGGCCTCCACGTCCATCCCCACGGTGGGCTCGTCCAGGAAGAGGACGTCGGGATCGCCGCAGATCGCGAGCGCGAAGTACAGGCGCTGGCGCTGGCCCCCCGAGAGCGTGCCGATCCGCGCGGCGGCCTGCTCGGTGAGCCCGGCCATCGCGATGGCGCGCTCGAGCGGCAGCGGCGCCGGATAGTACGCGCGGAAGACGTCCACGATCTCACGGACGGTGAGCACGCTGGTGGTGCCCGACTCCTGCAGCATGACCCCGCAGCGGCTGCGCGCGCGACGGTCGGTGGGGGGCAGGCCGAAGAGGCGCGCCTGGCCCGCGGTGGGCTGGCGCAGGCCCAGCATCAGGCTGATGGACGTGGTCTTGCCCGCGCCGTTCGGCCCGAGCATCGCGACGACCTCCCCCGCGTGAATGGTGAGGTCGACCCCGCGGAGCGCCTCGACGTCCCCGTAGCGCTTGCGCGCCCCGATCAGCGCGACGGGAGCCGAGGCGTCCGCCTCACCCCTTGAGGCCGTAGAGCCTCCGCGTATTGTCCGAGAGGATCTTCCGCTTCTGGATCTCGGTGATGTCGCCCCGGTCGCGGATCTCGTCGAGGGACGCGGGATAGCTATGGTCCCAGTGCGGGAAGTCGGAGGCGTAGACGATCTGGTTCTCGCCGATCAGCTTGACCGCCTGCGGGAGCAGCCACTCGTCGGCCTCGCAGGAGAAGAAGATCGACCCGCTCCGGATGTAGTCGCTCGGCTTGCGGGTGAGCCGGGGTGCCTCGGAGGCGCGCTTGGCGTACTCGTCGTCCATGCGCTCCGCCCAGTAGGGGGCCCAGCCGCAGCCCGCTTCGAGATACGCGATGCGCAGGCGGGGGAAGCGCTCCGGGATGCCCTCGAAGACCATCGAGGTGATCTGCCGCATCTGCCCGAAGGCGTGCGAGCAGGTGTGGGCCTGGATGAACTGCGGGAAGAGGTCCACGCCCGCGCCGCCCAGGTGAGATCCCGAGGCGTGGATGCCGAGCATCACGTCGAGGCGGTCCGCCTCCTCGTAGATCGGCAGGAAGCGCGCGTCCCCCAGCAGGTGGCTGCCGTCGGCCGCGAGCATGGCGCCCACCAGGCCGAGCTCGGTCACCGCGCGGCGCAGCTCGCGCGCGGCCGCGTCGGGATCCTGCACCGGCAGCAGGGCGACCGCGTGCAGGCGCGGGTTCTTCTTGACGAACTCCTCGTGCAGGAACGTGTTGTAGGCGCGGCAGAGCGCCACCGCCCACTCGCGGTCCTTGAGGAAGGAGAGGAAGAGCCCGAGCGTAGGATAGAGCACCGCCTGCTCCATGCCGCCCAGGTCGAGCGCGCGCAGCCAGGCGTCCGCGGTGCCCGCGGCGTCGCCCAGCGTGCCGAGGAGCCGCCGGTCCCAGCCGTCCCACGGGTAGAACGAGAAGTTGAGTGGCCGCCGGTTGTAGGGCGCGTCGAGATACTTCGCGACCTGCTCGATGGACTCGGTGATGTGGCCGTCGGCGTCGAGGATGGGATACGCGGCCTCGCTCATGCGGTCCTCCAGCGCGGAATCGTCTCCGGGTTCACGCAGTGGGCGGGCGCCTCGCCGCGGCCCGCGGCCAGGATCTGGTCGAAGGCGAGCTGGAGGTTCGCGCGGCGGCCCGCTTCGCTATGGCTCACGTTGTGCGGTGTGAGGATGAGCTTCTCCGGATCCACGTCGCGCAGCGGGCTCGCGGGGGGCAGCGGCTCGCGCGTGAAGGCGTCGAGCGCGGCGCCCGCGATCCAGCCCTCGCTCAGCGCGCGGGCGATCGCCTCCTCGTCGGCGATCTCGCCGCGGGCGGTGTTGATCAGGATCGCGGTGGGCTTCATGGCGCGGAGCGCCTTCTCGCCGATCAGGTTGCGGGTCTCGTCGGTCAGCGAGGCGTGCAGCGACACCACGTCGCTCTCGGCCAGCAGGGTCGGCAGGTCCACCAGGCTGGCGCCCAGCGACCGGGCCCGCTCCGCGGTGACGTAGGGATCGCACGCGAGCAGCCGCACGTCCCAGTTCACCAGGCGCCGCGCCACGTGCGATCCCACGCGGCCGAGGCCGACCAGCCCGACCGTCTTGCCGAACAGGAACTCGCCGCGATCGCCCCGCTGCGCCCACTCTCCGCGGCGCAGCTTGGCCTCGTTGTGCTTGATGCGCTTCTGGAGCATCAGGGTGACCGCCACCGTGGCCTCGGCCACCGCGATGAAGTTCTCGGGGGTCGGGCTGTTGGCGACCAGGATGCCGAGCCGCGAGGCGGCCTCCACGTCGATCTTGTCGGTGCCGATGAAGGGCACGATGACCAGGCGGAGCGTGGGCGCCGCTTCCATCACCCCGCGGGTGATCGTGTCGAGATGGGAGGCCAGGATGACGTGCGCGTCGCGCGCGGCCGCGCCGAGATCGCGTTCGGTGTAGGCCGCGCGGCCGGGCTGGTCGAGCGGCCGCCCGATCACCACCTCGTGCCCCGCCGCGCGCAGCGGGTCGAGCTCGGTCGCCGGTCCGCTGGGGCCCGAGGCGAGGATCTTCACGGCTTCTTGCAGATCACGTTGAGGACGACCTGGCGCTTCTCTTCCTTGACGATCCGCAGCCCGCGCCGGAGGGCGTCGGCCAGCGCGGCCGGATCCTCGACCTTCTCCCCGTGTCCGCCGGAGGCTCGGCAGATCATCTCGTAGTCCGGCGAGGGCTCGAGCGCGGTGAGCGGCATCGAGTCGGTGCGCACCGCCCAGCCGTCGCGCGCGTAGGTCTGCACCGCGCGCTTGACCGCGTTCCACGTGCGGTTGTTGAAGACCACGAACAGGACCGGCAGGTTGTAGGCGCGCGAGACGAAGTGCGACGCGGTGGGCGAGCCGAAGATGTAGGCGCCGTCGCCCACGCAGCAGATCACGCTGTGGTCGGGCGCGGCCAGCTTGGCCCCGAGCGCGGCGCCCAGACCCCACCCGAGCCCTCCAGACGGCGGCGCCGCGAAGTAGCTGCCCGGCCGGGTGAACGTGCACTGGGTGGCGTCGAGATCGTACTCGTTGACCACGATGGCGCGGTCGTCCACCAGCTCCCCGATCGCGCGGGAGAGCGCGAGCATGTCGATGGGTGCGTCGCCCTGGACCGCCCGGCTCTTCGCGGCCGCGGCCTCGCGCCGCCGGGCGCCCGCCGTCGTCCAGCGCCGCCGGCGCTCCGTCACCGCCGCTCGGTCCACGCGCCGGGCCACCGCGTCCGCCAGCGCGGCCAGCGCCAGTCGCGGGGTGCCCGCCAGCGCGAGATCGGCGGGGAAGCCGCGCACCGGGTAGCGCGAGAAGAGCGGGTCCACGCCCAGGTGAATGACGCGCGTCTCGGGCTTCGGGCGGGTCATCTGCGGGAACCACGGCACGTCCGACTCGATGACCAGGATCGCGTCCGCCTCGGCGAGGTGCGGGGCCGCCTCGAAGCCGCCGTGCAGGTCATGATCCTGGGGGAAGTTCACGTAGGTGTGGAACTGGTCGAACACCGGCGCCCCGAGCGTCTCGGCGAGCCGCACCAGCACCGGCACCGCGGCCGGGTCGCGGCCGAGCGCCTTGGTGATGATGATCGGGTTCCGCGCCGCGGCCAGCATGGCCGCGGCCTCGTCGATCGCGCCGGGATCCGGCAGCGTCGCGGCGGGCACCACCGCGCGCGCGGGATCGGCGTACTCGATGGCGTCGTGGCGCTCGGCCAGGACTTCGCGGGGCAAGGTGAGGTACACCGGCCCGCGTGGCTCGGACCGGGCCAGGGTCAACGCCCGGTCCACCACCGTCTCGAGCTGGTCGAAGCGCTTGAGCTCGTAGTCCCACTTCACGAACTCGCGCAGCATCCCCGCCTGGTCGAAGGCCTCCTGCGCCCAGTGGATCGGCCGGTCGCGGCTCCCCGCGTCCCCCGCTTCGGTGATCGGGTTGCGCCCGGCCGAGAACAGCATCGGGATGTTCGAGCGCGCCGCGTTGATCACCCCGCCCGCCGCGTT
>CAMLFJ010000272.1 GCA_946479205.1 uncultured bacterium
CCGCCCCCGTTCCGCCCGCCACCCCCCCCCCCGGGCGGGGCGCGGGCGGGGGTGGGCACGTCCTTCGCCCCGAACGGGCCGTTTAATTGCCCGCGGACCAGGGCGCGCATGGGGGATGGCCTCCGCGGGGAGGATGTATCGGGGGTGCTGTGGCCGTCAAGCGGGGGTAGTAGGCTCGGGGTATGGAGCGGGCGAAGCGGGCGGTGGAGCTGGCGGAGGGCCTGCTGCGGGAGGCGCGGGCCGGGCAGACCGCGGAGGAGCGGGCGCGGGCCGAGCGGCTCGCGCGGCTCATGGAGGACCCGCGGGGGAAGGAGCTGACGATCGCGCTGACCGACCAGTGCTTCCGGAGCCGGCGGCCCGCGCGCATCGCCGATCAGCTGCACTACCTGCTGGAGCGCTACGGGGCGCCGCGCTTCATGGAGTGGTGGGAGCGCATCGGCCTCACCCTGGGCGCGGTCATGGGCCACTACCTGCCGAGCCTGGTGGTGCCGCCGATCGTGGCCCGCCTGCGCCACGAGACCGAGTCGCTGATCCTCCCCGGCGAGGACGCGGACCTGCGCCGCTACCTGGCCGAGCGTCGCGCCGACGGCATCCGGCTCAACCTGAACCAGCTCGGCGAGGCGATCCTGGGCGAGGAGGAGGCCGCGCGCCGGCTCGAGGCCTACCTGGCGCTGCTCGCCCGCGACGACGTGGAGTACATCTCGGTGAAGGTCTCCTCGGTGTCGAGCCAGCTCGAGCTGAGCGCGTTCCGCCATACGGTCGAGGTCGTGAAGGACCGGCTCCGGGCGCTCTACCGGCACGCGCTCGGCCACCACTACCGGCACCCGGACGGGCGCGTCACGCCCAAGTTCGTCAACCTCGACATGGAGGAGTACCGCGACCTCGACCTCACGGTGACCGCGTTCCAGGAAGTCCTGGACGAGGACGAGTTCATGGCGCTCCCGGCCGGCATCGTGCTGCAGGCCTACCTGCCCGAGTCGCATCGCGTGCAGCGCGGGCTGGTGGTCTGGGCGATCGCGCGGTGCGGGCGCGGCGGCGCGCCGATCAAGCTGCGCGTGGTCAAGGGCGCCAACCTGGCGATGGAGCGCATCGAGGCCGACCTGCACGGCTGGCCCCAGGCGCCGTTCGCGCGCAAGGTCGAGGTGGACGCCAACTTCAAGCGGATGATCGAGTACGGCTGCCGCCCCGAGCACGCCCGCGCCGTGCATCTCGGCATTGCCAGCCACAACCTCTTCGACGTGGCCCACGGGCTCCTGCTGCGCGAGGAGCGCGGCGTGGAGGCCTGGGTGGAGTTCGAGATGCTCGAGGGCATGGCCAACCACCAGGCGCGGGTGGTGCAGGCGCGCGCGGGCGGGCTGCTGCTCTACGCGCCGGTGGTGCGCGCGGAGGACTTCCACAGCGCGATCGCCTACCTGGTCCGCCGGCTCGACGAGAACACCGCGCCGGACAACTTCCTCCGCCACGTGTTCGGCCTCGAGCCGGGCTCGCCCGACTGGGACCTCGAGCGCGATCGATTCCTGGGCGCCTTCGACCTGGTGGACGGGCTGTCGGATGCGCCGCGCCGCACCCAGGACCGCGGGGCCGAGGCGGTGTCGAAGCCCGCGGAGGGCGATGGCCCGGCGCTCTTCGTGAACGAGCCCGACACGGACTGGGCGGTCGCGGCCAACCGGGAGTGGATCGATCGGATCCGGGCCGAGTGGCGGGAACGGCCGGTGGAGCCGGTGCCGCTCCAGATCGGAGGCCAGCTGGTCGTCGGCGCTGCCCGGGTCGACGGCCGCGACCGCTCGCACCCCGGGCGTGTCGCCTATCGCCACGCGCTCGCCGACCGCGCGCAGGTGGGCCACGCGCTCGACGCCGCCCGCGCCGCGCAGCCCGCCTGGGGCGGCCGTCCGGCCGCGGAGCGCCGGCGCCTGCTCGACGCCGCGGGAGCCGTGCTCGCCCGGCGCCGCGGCGATCTGGTGGGCGCCATGATCGTGGACGGCGCCAAGACGGTGCCCGAGGCGGACCCGGAGGTCTCCGAGGCGATCGACTTCGCGCGCTACTACGCGCGGGCCCTCGGCGCGGGCGACCTGGTGGACGGCTGCCGGCTCGAGCCGCTGGGCGTGGTGGTCGTCGCGCCGCCGTGGAATTTCCCGCTCTCGATCCCCGCCGGCGGCGTGCTGGCGGCGCTGGCCGCGGGCAATGCGGTGCTCCTCAAGCCCGCGCTCGAGGCGGTGCTGGTCGGCTGGCACCTGGCCAACGCGCTCTGGGAGGCCGGCATCCCGCGCGAAGTGCTCCAGTTCGTGCCGTGTCCGGACGACGAGGTCGGCCGCGCGCTCATCACGGATCCGCGCGTGGACGCGGTGATCCTCACCGGCTCGGTGGAGACGGCCCGGCGCTTCCTCGAATGGCGGCCCGAGCTGCGGCTGTTCGCCGAGACCAGCGGCAAGAACGCGATCATCGTCACCGCCCTCGCCGACCGCGACCAGGCCGTGCGCGACCTCGTCCGCTCGGCCTTCGGCCACAACGGCCAGAAATGCTCGGCGGCGAGCCTCGCGATCTGCCTAGCCGAGGTCTACGACGACGCGGCCTTCCGCCGCCAGCTCCGCGACGCGGCCGCGAGCCTCGCGGTGGGCAGCGCGTGGGAGCCGGCCAGCCGCGTGACCCCGCTCACCCAGTCGCCGGGGCCCGCGCTGCGGCGCGCGCTCACCACGCTGGATCCGGGCGAGGAGTGGCTGCTCGAGCCGCGGTCGCCGAGCCGCGAGGCGCCCCTCTGGTCGCCGGGGATCAAGCTGGGCGTGCGGCGCGGCTCGTTCTTCCATCGCACGGAGTGCTTCGGCCCGGTGCTGGGGCTCATGCGCGCCGCCGATCTCGACGAGGCGATCGAGCTCGCCAACGATCAGCCGTTCGGGCTCACCAGCGGGATCGAGTCGCTCGACGATCGCGAGGTCGCGCGCTGGCTGGATCGCCTCGAGGCCGGTAACCTCTACGTCAATCGCGCGATCACCGGGGCAATCGTGGGCCGCCAGTCCTTCGGTGGCTGGAAGGCGTCCTCGGTCGGCCCGGGCGCCAAGGCGGGCGGTCCGAGCTACGTGCTCCAGCTCTGCCGCGCGCACCGGGAGAGCGCGCGGGGTGAGGAGCCGGCGACGGTGCTCCGCGCGGCGGCGGATAGCTACGAGCGGGCGTGGCGGGAGCACTTCTCCGTGCCCCACGAGCTGATCCGCCTGCTCGGCGAGCGCAACGTGTTCCGCTATCGCCCGTGCGGCCGCGTGCTCGTGCGAGGCGAGGCGGCCACCCCGGCCGGGCGTCTCGCGCTCGACCAGGTCCTGCTCGCCGCGCGCGCCTGCGGGACGCCGCTGACCGTGAGCCTGTCGGCCGGCGAACCTGCCGCCTGGCCCGCGGAGGCGGGCCTGGTCGAGGTGGTGGCCGAGCCGGAGGCCGCGCTGATCGCGCGTCTGGCCGGCGCGGGCGTCGAGCGGCTGCGCGCCCTCGGACCGGTCTCGCGCCAGCTGCGCGCGGCGGCCCACGCCGCCGGGCTGGTGGTGCTCGACGCGCCCGTGCTGCCGGCGGGCCGGCTCGAGCTCCGACACTACGTGCGGGAGCAGACGGTGTCCCGCGTGGTTCATCGCTACGGGGCCGTGATGCGGCCCGATCAGGGAGATGCCACATGACGATCAAGCTCGATCACACCATCGTGCCCGCGAAGGACAAGCAGGCCGCCGCCGCGCTCTTCGCCGACGTCTTCGGCCTGACCGTCAAGCCCGACCCGGGCTATTTCGTCCAGGTGCAGATCAACGAGAACCTGACCTTCGACTTCGCCGACGCCGAGGAGTTCGAGGACCACGCCTCGCATCACTACGCCTTTCACGTGAGCGACGAGGAGTTCGAGGGTATCTGGAGCCGCGTGAAGGCGAGGGGGCTTGGCTACGGCAGCGCTCCCGATCACCCCACGAACGGGCGGCTCTACTCGCACCGGGGCGGGCGCGGCTTCTACTTCAAGAGCCCGGATCACCTGCTCGAGGTCATGACCGTGCCCGAGACCGGCAGCTAGGCGCCGCGCGCCGGTCAGCGCACTTCGAGACGCGGGGCCTTCACGAGGTCGGCGGCGGGAGTCTCGGCGCCGGCCCCCGCGGGCCGCGGCAGCTCCTGGCCGACCTTCTCGCGCAGCCGGTCGAGCAGCCCGCGATAGGACGAGCCGCGGATCACCCGATCGAACTGCGCCCGGTAGTTCGTGACCAGGCTGAGCCCGTCGATCGTGACGTCGCGCACCATCCATCGACGGCCGAGGTAGACCATGTCGTGGTCGAGGGTGACCTGGCGGCCGCCCCGGCGGCCGATGGCCGTCCGCACCACGGTGTGGTCACGCCCGACGGACTCCCCCAGGTAGTAGACGCTGATGCCGCCCTTGCTGCCGTCGACCTCGGCCACCGACGCGAGCCAGTAGACGAAGCCGCGCTGGACGAAGCGGGCGAAGAGCGAGCGGAACTCCGTCTGCTCGCTTGCGCTCCGCGACTGCCACTGGGCGCCGAGGGCACCCTCCGCCGCGCCGGCGAAGTCGAACGCGTTGCCGACCAGCATCCGGACCGCGTTCAGGCGCTCGAGCGGGTGCTCCGCGGTCACCGGATCGGTGATGATCCGATTGGCCTCGACGAATGTCACCCGGAGCGATTCGGTCGCGGTGGCCGGGTCGGCGCCGGCCGCATTCACGGGCAGGGCGAGAAGCCATGCGAGGGCGGCGATCGAAGACAGGACAGGACGTCTCGACATGAGGGATAGCGCGAGAGGTGCATCGCGCATGCCACGGCGCCGCGCGCTAAATCTGCCCCGCGGAGCGGGGAAAGGCCGCGTCGCCCGTCCCCCTGGCCCCCTCTCGCCGTGTCGCCGGAAGGTCTTACCGGCAGAAAGTACTCGACTAGAGCACCAGCTCCCGCGCGACGCCGCGCATGTCCATCTCGTACTCGAGCCCCTGGATGGGCGGTCGGCTCGGATACCAGTGCACGCCGTGGATGGCGGCGGGGCCCGCCGGCGTCAGGACCTCGTCGAGCACGAGGGCGTGGATGGGCTGCGCGGTATAGATGTCGATCGCGGTGACGCGGCGGAAGTCGCCGCCGAGCGTGCGCAGGCGGTCCTGCATGATCGCCATCACGAAGCGCGCCTTCTCGCGCATCGCGTCCGGCGAGGTGTCGCGGTGGCGCACGATCCCGTCGGGGCCCTGCGCGCGGTCCCGGAGCTCGCCGGC
>CAMLFJ010000273.1 GCA_946479205.1 uncultured bacterium
CTCGCCCTCGCGGTGGGCATCCTGGTGGACGACGCCACCGTCACCATCGAGAACATCGAGCGCTATCTCGAGGAGGGCCGGGAGCTCCGGGGCGCGATCTTCGACGGGGCGGCTCAGATCGCGGTGCCCACCCTCGTCTCGACGCTCTGCATCTGCATCGTGTTCCTGCCCATGTTCTTCCTGAGCGGGACCGCGCGGTACCTCTTCGTGCCGCTCGCGGAGGCGGTGGTCTTCGCGATGCTCGCCTCCTACGTGCTCTCGCGCACGCTCGTCCCCACCCTCGCCATGTACCTGCTGCGCGCGAAGGACCACCACGATGCGCCGACGCGCAACCCCTTCGTGCGCCTGCAGCGGGGCTTCGAGCGCGGATTCGACCGGACCCGGACCGCCTACCGGGCGGCGCTCGAGCGGCTGCTCTCCCGGCAGGCCGCGTTCGTGGCCGCGTTCCTCGCGGTGTGCGTGAGCGCGTTGCTCCTTGTGCCCTGGCTGGGCGAGAACTTCTTCCCGGTGAGCGACAACGGGCAGTTCATCCTCCACCTGCGGGCCAAGACCGGCACCCGCATCGAGGAGACCGCGCGCCTGGCCGACCTGGTGGAGACCGCGATCCGCCGGGAGATCCCTCCCGAGGAGCTCGACAACATCATCGACAACATCGGACTGCCGTACTCGACCATCAACTACATGTACAGCCGCTCCGGCTTCATCGGCGCGGCGGACGCCGACGTCCTGGTCACCCTCAAGGAGGGGCACCGTCCCACCGCGGATCACGTGCGCAACCTGCGCGCGCGACTGCCCCAGGAGTTTCCCGGCGTGACCTTCTACTTCGTGCCCGCCGACATCGTGACCCAGATCCTCAACTTCGGGCTGCCCGCCCCGATCGACGTGCAGATCGAGGGCAGCGACATCGAGGGCAACCGGCAGGTCGCCAACCGCCTGCTGGACGACCTGCGCCGTGTCCCCGGCCTGACCGATCTGCGGATCCAGCAGAACTTCGACACCCCGAACCTCCAGGTGACAGTGGACCGCGTCAAGGCGGCGGGCGCCGGCTTCACCCCCCGCGACGTCGCCAACAGCGTGCTCCTGTCGCTGGCGGGCAGCGGCACCACGTCGCCGACCACGTTCCTCAACTGGCAGAACGGGGTCAGCTACAACCTGGTCACCCAGGCGCCCCAGTACAGCATCCAGTCGCTCCAGGATCTCCAGAACATCCCGATCGGGGCGGTGGGCGCACGGCCCCAGAACCTGGGGGACGTGGCCTCCATCGCGCGCGCCAACTCGATGACGGTGATCTCGCACTACAATACCCGCCGGGTGGTGGACATCTATGGCTCGGTGCAGGACCGGGATCTGGGCGCGGTGGGTCGCGATATCACGAAAATCGTCGACGCCCACCGGCCGAAGCTGCCGCGCGGCAGCTTCGTCACCCTGCGCGGCCAGGTCGAGACGATGCGCGCCTCCTACCTGGGCCTCCTGGGCGGCCTCGCCTTCGCGATCGTGCTCGTCTATCTCCTGATCGTGGTCAACTTCCAGTCGTGGCTCGACCCGTTCATCATCATCACCGCGCTCCCCGCCGCCCTCGCCGGCATCATCGTGTTCCTCTTCCTGACCGGGACCACGCTCAGCGTGCCCGCCCTCATGGGCGCGATCATGTGCATGGGGGTGGGGACCGCCAACAGCATTCTGGTGGTGTCCTTCGCCAAGGATCGGCTGGGCGAGCACGGTGACGCCCGTCTCGCGGCGGTCGAGGCGGGCGCCACCCGGTTCCGGCCCGTGCTGATGACCGCGCTGGCCATGATCATCGGCATGATCCCGATGGCGCTGGGCCTGGGCGAGGGCGGCGAGCAGAACGCGCCCCTGGGGCGCGCGGTCATCGGCGGCCTCCTGCTCGAGCACGTCGCGACCCTGCTCTTCGTGCCCGCGGTGTTCAGCTTGCTCCACGGCCGCCGCGCCCCCCGCGCGAGGAGCACGGCTTGAAGGGCTGGCGCGGCTCCTCCGGCTTCTGGATCTTCCTGGCCGCGGTGCTGGTCCTGGGCGGCGCCATCTACGCGGGACTCCACGGCCGCCGGGGCGCCGACGCGGCGCTGAAGCGGATGACCGAGGAGGCGGCGGTGCCCACGGTGGCGGTGGTCTATCCGGGCGCGACCGCCGCCAACGACGAGCTGGTGCTGCCGGGCACCGCGCGCGCGTTCACCGACGCGGTCATCTACGCGCGGGCGAGCGGGTACCTCAAGAAGCGCTACGTGGACATCGGCACCCGGGTGACCGCGGGCCAGCTCCTCGCCGAGCTCGAGACGCCGGAGCTCGACCAGCAGCTCCGGCAGGCCCGCGCGGAGCTGGAGAACGCGCGGGCGACGATGGAGATGGCCCGCACCACGTCCGAGCGGTGGCTGACCCTCCTGAAGCGGGACGCGGTGTCGCGCCAGGAGACGGACGAGAAGGTCAGCGACTACAACGCCCGGCGGGCGATCGTGGATTCCAACGCCGCCAACGTCAAGCGACTCGAGGATCTGCAGGCCTTCCAGCGGATCACCGCGCCCTTCGCGGGCATCATCACCGCGCGCAACACCGACATCGGCGCGCTCATCGACGCGGGCGGCGCTGCGCGCGAGCTCTTCCGCCTGGCCGCCATCGACAGGCTGCGGGTGTCCGTCTCGGTGCCGCAGGCCTACGCCCAGGCCGCCCAGCCCGGCACCCCGACCGCGGTTACCCTCGAGGAGATGCCCGGCCGGGTCTTCCGCGGCACGCTGGCCCGGACCTCCAACGCCCTCGACCCGGTCACCCGGACGATGGTGAGCGAGGTCGAGGTGGAGAACGCCACCGGCGAGGTGCTGCCCGGCGCCTACGTGGTGGTGCGGCTGCGGGTGGGCCGCGAGAACCGCGGCCTCACCATTCCCGCCAACGCGCTGCTGTTCCGCTCGGAGGGTCTGCAGGTCGCGGTGGTGCGCAACGGGCGCGCGGAGCTGGTGGGGGTGACGATCGGTCGCGACTACGGCGGCAGCGTGGAGGTGGTGTCGGGCGTGGGCGCGAAGGACGCGGTGATCCTCGACCCCTCCGACTCGCTGGTCAACGGCGCCGCGGTCCGCGTGCGCCCGAGCGAGCCCCCGAAGCCGAAGGCCGGCGGGTAGACGCCGGCCGCGCGGCGGCCGGGGCGGGTCCGCTCGCGTGCCAGCGGGCGACCTCCTCGCAGGTGGTGAACCACACGCCGCGGGCGCGGCGCATGAAGGTCACCAGGTCGTCCAGCAGGGCGACGCGGGAGGCGCGCCCGCTCACGAACGGGTGGCAGGTCAGCACGAAGCAGCCGTTCTCCGCGTGCATCGCCGCGAACTCCTTGCTCCACATCTGGAGGACGCGTCCCGGATCCGCGATCGCGTTGGTGGCGCCGTAGACGTGGCGGAAGAGCGGCGCGTCGTCGAGCAGCCACTGCACCGGCACCTCGGTGAGCGGGCCCTGGGGGGTCGGCACGTCGTACGGCACGTCGTTGCCCATCAGCGAGCTGTCGTAGAGGAAGCCGTGGCGCTTGAGCAGCTCGGGCGTCCACACGTTGACGTCCCAGGAGGGCGAGCGGTAGCCGGCCGGCCGCACCCCCAGGCGCGAGCCCAGGATCTCGAGCTGCTCGCGCATCACGCGGTCCTCCTGCGCCTCGTCGAGGAAGCCGAGGGCCTCGTGCATGTTGCCGTGGGCCCCGATCTCGTGGCCCGCGTCCCGGATGCGCCGGCACGGCTCGAAGTGGTGCTCGACCGTCCAGCCCGGGATGAAGAAGGTGGCCCGGAGCTTCAGGCGGTCCAGCAGGCGGAGGATCCGGTCCACCCCGACCCGGGGCCCGAAGCGGCGCTCCTCGAGATCGCCGAGACTGCGTCGCGCCTTCTCGGGCTCGCGGAAGAGGAAGCCGGACTCCGCGTCGAAGTCGAACGAGAGGACCGCGGCGGACCGCCGGCCCTCGGGCCACGGATAGCGCACGCCGGTCATCCCGACACCCAGCCGCCGCTCGCGCCGGTGACGAGGGCGACCTTGCCGGCGAGCCGCCCGCCCGCCATCAGCCGACCGCCGCCGGCCGCTTGCTGTGCTCGAGCCAGAAGCGGGCCAGGTCCACGGGACGCGGCCACCACACCCGGCCCTTGCCCAGGATGAGCTGGATGAGCCGCTCGACCATGCGGAGACGGGACGGCCGCCCGATGATCTGGGGATGGGCGAGCCAGTTGAAGAAGCCGCCCTCCGCGTAGAGGCCCTCGAACTCCTCGGACCAGATCTCCCACACGTCCTGCTGGCTCCAGATGCCGTTGCCGACCGGCGGCACCGCGCTCCACAGGAAGAAGGGCGCGTCGTTGTTGCACCACGAGGTGGGGAACTCCACGAGGGGGCCGTGGGCGGTCTGGTGGCAGTAGGGCAGGTCGGTGTCGAGCGCGTTGCTGTGATAGACGAAGCCGTGCCCCGCGAGCAGCTCCATGGTGTGCCGGCTGGGATCGGCGGACGGGGTGCGGGAGCCGAGCGGCGTGACCCCCAGCACCTTCTTGAAGATGGCCAGGCTCTTCAGCAGCAGCTCTTCTTCCTCCTCACGGCTCTTCATGAAGAAGGGCTTCTCGTGCAGGTAGCCGTGGTGGCCCACCTCGTGGCCGTGCTTCAGGATCTCCTCGCAGAGGGCGGGGTAGCGCTCCACGATCCAGCCCGGGATGAAGATGCAGGTCTTGATCCCGTAACGGTCGAGCAGCTCGAGGATGCGGGGCATCCCGGTCTTGGGCCCGTAGGCGCCCATCCCCATGTGGAGCGGCCGCTCGGCCAGCGCGGGATCGCGATGGATCCACGGGCTCTCGCCGTCGAGGTCGAACGTCATCATGACGGCGCAGCGCGCGCCGTCGGGCCAGGTCACCGTCTCCGCCATCGCGTCCTCCGGGCGAGCCCACGGTCGCATGCTTGTGTGGGCAGCGAGCCCGAGGATAGTCCAGGCGCGCGCGGCCCCGCAACCGGCCTTGACCTGGGGGAGGGGCTCCTCCATCCTGGATCGCATCTCCGATCGCGGTGGACGGTGGGCGGGACGCCCGGCGCGGAGCGATGGCCCGGGAACCCCCGGCCCGTCTCCCGCGTTGAAGCCCCGGGAGGGCTTGCCATGCTGATACCGCACCGTCACGTCGCGCTGCTCGGCGTCCTGCTGCTCACGCTCCTGACCACCGCGCGGCCGGGCCCGGCCGTCGCGGACGGCGGCGGGGGCGGCACGGGA
>CAMLFJ010000274.1 GCA_946479205.1 uncultured bacterium
GGCCGGGTGTACGCGGTGGAGCCCGACGCCTCCGCCGCGTCCTACTTCTTCGCGGCCGCCGCGGTGACCGGCAGCCGCGTGGTGGTGCCGCGCCTCGGCACCGACTCCGCGCAGGGCGACCTCGGGCTGCTCGACGTGCTGGCCCGGATGGGGTGCGAGGTGACGGTGGCGCTCGACACGGTCACGGTGCGCGGCCCCGCGCGTCTGCGCGCGGTGGACGCGGACTTCACCCGGATGGGCGACGTGGCGACCACCCTGATGGCCATCGCGCCCTTCGCGGACGGGCCGGTGACGGTGCGCGGGATCGCCCAGACCCATTTCGAGGAGAGCGACCGGCCGGTGGCCGCCGCCACCGAGCTGCGGCGCATGGGGCTCGAGGTCGAGAGCGAGTGGGATTCGGTGACCATCCACCCGGGCCCGCCCCGGCCCACCGACGTGCAGACCTACGACGACCACCGCATCGCGATGAGCTTCGCGGTGACCGGCCTGCGCGCGCCCGGCATCCGCATCGTCAACCCGGGCTGCGTGTCCAAGACATTCCCGGAGTACTTCGACGTGCTGCACGGGATGACCGCAAGACCGCTCACTCCCTGATCGTCCGAGAAAGGAGCCTCCCATGCCTCGCATTCCCGCCATCACCGGCAAAGCCGACGTCGCCGCCGCCCACCACGGAGTCGTCGACCAGGTCGTCACGGTCTTCGGCGGCGTGCGCGGGCCGTTCAGCATGCTGCTGCACAGCCCGAAGCTCGCCGAGCGCCTGCTGCCCCTGGTCACGTTCTTCCGCGACGAGAGCACGGTCGAGGGCAAGCTCCGCTCGGTGGCCATCCTGGCCGCGGTGCGGGAGCGCGAGGCGGCCTACGTCTGGTCGGCCCAGACCGCGCAGGCGCGCCGCAACGGGGTCAGCGAGGCGATCATCGACGTGCTCCGCGCCAAGGGCGATCCGGCCGCCCTCCCGACCGACGAGCGCGAGATCGTGGTCTACGTGCGCCAGCTCATGCGAGCGAACAAGGTGCACCAGGGGGCCTTCGACGTGCTCGCGGCACGCCACGGGGCCCAGTGGATGGTGGAGATGACCGCGGCCGCGAGCTACTTCGCGATGCTGTGCGGGGTGGTCAACGCGTTCGAGGTGCCGGCCCCGCCCGACGGCGACAAGCTCCCGGCCTGACGCTGCCCCGCCCATGGACCGCCTGCGCCTGGCCATCGTCGGCTGCGGGAACATCTCGCGGCTCAACGCGCCCGGCTATCTCCAGCACCCGCGCTGCGACGTGGTGGCGCTCTGCGATCCGCGGCCCGAGCGGGCGAAGCGGCGGGCCGCCGAGTGGGGCATCACCCCGCGGCTCTACACCGATCTCGCGCAGGTGCTGGACGACCCCGCGGTGGACGCGGTGGAGCTGCTCACCCCCACCTGGCTCCACGCCGACCAGATCGTGGCCGCGCTCGACGCGGGCAAGCACGTGTCGTGTCAGAAGCCGCTCGCGATCACGGTGGCCGAGACCGACCGCATCGCGGCCGCGGTGGCCCGGGCGCGCACCACCTTCCGGGTCACCGAGAACTTCCTCTACTACCCGCCGATCGTGAAGGCCAAGGCGCTGCTCGACGCGGGGGTGATCGGCGAGCCCTCGCTCGTGCGCGTCCACACCACGCGGGCCCAGCGCGTCGAGGGGATCACCCTCGACATGGAGCCGGACGCGATGGTGTGGCGCCGGGATCCCGCGCGCAATCCGGGCGGGGTGCTCTTCGACGACGGCGTGCACAAGTACGGCACCGCGGCCTACTGGATCAGCGAGATCGGCGAGGTCTCCGCGATTGTCACGCGCGGGCCGGATTTCATCCTGGAGACGCCGAGCGTGGCCACCTGGCGCTTCAAGGACCGCGACTGCCTCGGGATCATGGACTATACCTACGCCCCCGAGATGACGATCCGGGGCCGCTACGTCCGGGTGGACGAGTTCTTCGAGATCCACGGCAGCCGCGGCATCATCTGGGTGACCCGCTGCAGCGGCGAGATGCTCGACCTGCCGCCGGTGCTGGTGATCCGCGGAACCGGGACCGTCAGCTACCAGGTGCCGATGGACTGGCGGCTCGGCTTCGACGGCGCCGCCGCGGACTTCGTGGACGGCGTGCTCGAGGGGCGCCAGCCGGCCCAGGACGTGCGGGCCGCCCGGCACATGGTGCAGGTGGCCCTCGCGATCTACGAATCCGGGCGCACCGGCCACGCGGTGCGCCCGGATTCGATCACCTAGACGGCCTCGTAGACCGCGCCCTCGAACTGCCCGTAGAGCTTGAGCGCGCGCTGGTCGGCGAACGGCAAAACCTGGGTCATGATCAGCCCGGTGACGCGCTTCGCGGGGTCGAGCCAGTAGTAGGTGTTGAAGATCCCACCCCAGCTCACGGTGCCCGCGCTCCGCCCGTTCGGCCCGGGCTGGAGGTTCAGCATGTAGCCGAGGCCCCAGCGGATCTGGGCCCCCGGGAAGAGATCCACGTCGTTGGACAGGTTCGGGTTCTGCGTCTTCATGATGCCGGCCGGAATGCTGCCGGTGTGGTTCTGCTGCATCAGGGCCACCGTCTCCGGCTTCAGCACGCGCGCGCCTTTCCAGCTCCCGCCGTGCAGCAGCATCTGCAAGAACTCGATGTAGTCGCGGCCCGTCGAGTAGAGCGGGCCGCCGCCCGACCAGAATTCGCCCGCCACCGGCACCGCCTCGAGCGGCTGCGGCTGCAGGCTCCCGTCGGCCTGGCGCTGGTGCAGCCGTGCCTGGCGCGCGCGCTGCTCGGTCGAGGGCACGTAGCCGCTGTCCTTCATGCCCAGCGGCGCGAAGATCTTGTCGCGGAAGTAGGCGTCGAGGGGCTGGCCGCTGGTGGCCTCGACGAGGCGGCCCACCCAGTCGGTGTTGACGCCGTACTCCCAGCGATCGCCCGGATCGAAGATCAGGGGCGTGCGGATGGACGCGACCTTGGCGGTCGCCCGCGAAGGCATGCCCGACGACTTGATGTAGCGTCCGGTGTTCGCGTCCCAGATGTCGTAGCTGAAGCCGGCGGTGTGGGTGAGCAGGTGGCGCAGGGTGATCGGGTGCTTGGCGGGCCGGAGCTTCGGCGCACCGGCCGCGTCGAAGCCGTCGAGCACCTGGGGCGAGCCCAGCGCGGGGTCGATGTTGGGCACCGGGCCGTCCAGGGTGAGCTTGCCCTGCTCGACGAGTTGCATCGCGGCGACCGAGGTGATCACCTTGGTCATGGACGCGATGCGGAAGACGGTGTCCGGCGTCATCGCGGCCGCGCCCGGCTCCAGCACCCGCGGGCCGAAGGCGCCCTCGTAGAGCACGCCCTTCTCGGTGGCCGCCATCGCGACGACTCCCGGCACTTCCTTGGCGTCCACGGCCTGGCGGAGCACGCCGTCGATGCGGGCGCGCGCGGGGCCGGCGCTCCCTTGAGCGTGAGCGGGTCGGGGCATCGTGGATTCCCCCGCGCCGACGGTGACGGCGGCGGCGAGGACGGCGGCTCCTTTCAGCAGGTCGCGGCGGGTCTGGGACAGTGGCGTCATTGGCCTCTCCTCCCGGTCCGGACGGTTCAGAGCACGGAGCGCACGAGACCTCCGTCCACGAGGATGGTGGTCCCGGTGATGTAGCTGGACTTGCCGGAAGCGAGGAACGCCACCAGGTGGGCCAGCTCCTTGGGCTCGCCGACACGCCCCACCGCGGTCTCCGCCGCGCGCTGGGCCAGTGCCTCCTCGAGCGTGATGCCGAGCTGCGTGGCCCGCGCGGTCACGTTCGACCGCATCCGCTCGCTCATGATCGAGCCGGGGCACACGTTGTTGACCAGGATGCCGTCGCGCCCGACCTCGTCGGCCAGGGTCTTGGCGAAGGCCACCACGCCCAGGCGGGTGACGCCCGAGAGCACGAGGTTGGGGATGGGCTGGTAGACGGTGCTGGCCAGGATGTTGATGATGCGGCCGGCGCCGGCGGCCTTCAGATGCGGCAACGCCTCGCGGCACATCCGGGCGAAGAAGAACAGCGACCGCTCCACCGCGGTGGCCCACTGCTCCTCGCTGGCGGTCTGGGCCTGGGCGAGCGGCGGGCCACCCGAGTTGTTGACCAGGACGTCGATGCGCCCGAACCGCTCCACCGCGGCCGCCACCAGCCCCCGGATGGTCTCGGGCCGGTCCAGGTCGCCCGCGAACACGAGGACCTCGCGGCCGGTCGCGCCCCGGATGTCCTTCGCGGCCTTCTCGAGATCGTCCCGCGACCGGCTGCAGACGACCACGCGGCAGCCCTCCTGGGCGAGCACCTCCGCGCAGGCCCGCCCGAGGCCCTTGCTGGCCCCGCCGACGATCGCCACCTTGTCCGTGAGCTCGAGATCCATGGCGCGTGTTATAGCACCAAAGCCTGTGATACGCTTCAGCGCCGAACATTCTTCTCCCGACGAGGTGTCACGATGCGGCCGAACAAGATCAAGCAGATGTGGCGCGAGAACAAGTGCGTGACCATGGGCTGGCTCTCGGTGTCCAACGGGTTCACCGCCGAGGTCATGGCCCGGCAGGGCTTCGACGCCCTCGTCATCGACATGCAGCACGGCCTCACCGACATGGCCAACCTCTGGCCCATGCTGCAGGCGGTCTCCCAGACCGACACGGTGCCGGTGGTGCGGGTGGCGTGGAACGACCCGGCCACGATCATGAAGGCGCTCGACTTCGGCGCCTACGGCATGCTGGTGCCGCTGATCAACACCGCGGAGGACGCGGCCAAGGCGGTGGCGGCGTGCCGCTACCCTCCGGTGGGCATGCGCTCCTCGGGGCCGGTGCGGGCCGTCCACTACGGCGGCGCCGACTACATGGCGAAGGCCAACGACGAGATCGTGGTGATGGCGATGATCGAGACCAAGGAGGGCCTCGCCAACCTCGACGCGATCTGCGCCACCCCCGGGCTCGACTGCATCTACATCGGCCCCGCCGATCTCTCGTTCGCCCTCGGGCTGGCCCCGCGCGGCGACAATCCGGACCCGCTGCACATGGCCACCTGCGACAAGATCCGCGACGCGGCCCACAAGCACGGCAAGAAGGCGGCCATGCACTGCGCGAGCGCGGCGTTCGCGGCCGGCTCGGTCAAGCGCGGCTTCGACCTCGTGATGCTCTGCTCAGACCTGGCCTCCATGGTCGCGGGCGTGCGCAAGCAGCTGGACGATCTGAAGGCGGCGACCGCGTAGCGCGGA
>CAMLFJ010000275.1 GCA_946479205.1 uncultured bacterium
ACCACCGAGATCTACACTCTTTCCCTACACGACGCTCTTCCGATCTTTCCCCTGCACCAGGAAGTGGAGGGTGCCGTAGAGGGCGCCCGCCGCGGCCAGGCCCTTGCGGACCGGGAGCGTCGGCGCGGCGAGCAGGGCCAGGATCCCGAGCAGCAGCAGCAGGGACCACAGCGAGCGGCCGAACGGATGCCATCGGATGGCCTCCACCGCGGATGTCCGACCCACATGACCGTACAGCGGGACGACATAGCCCGCGAAGACGTCGAGGAACGCGGCCAGCCCGCCCCGGCTGGCCAACCAGCCGAACACGAGCGCCGGGGCCACGAGGCCGGTCCCGAGCACGATGCCGGCCGCGCGGGCGGTCGAGCGAATCGACCTCCGGCCGGCGGATGCGAGCGCCGCGCAGAACACCCAGAACAGGGCCGCGTGCGGCTTGACCATGATCGCGGCGCCCAGGACGAGCCCGCCGACGAGGAGGGGCGCGCAAGCGCCGGCCTCGGCGCCGCGCGCCACCGCGTAGGCGCCGCCGAGCAGCAGCAAGCAGAGCAGGAAATCGCGCTGGCCCGCGCGCCAAACCCCGCCGCTCAGGTGATAGAGCGCGAAGAGCGTCGCGGCGCCCCCGGCGGCCCAGCGGTCGCCCACCGGCCGGCAGTACACCCAGAGCATCCCACAGGTGGCGGCGAGCCAGCCCAGGTCGAAGAGCCGCCACGCGAGGTCGCCGGGGCCGCCCAGCTGCAGCACGGCGAGGTGCAGGAGGTACACGCCGGGCAGGTTCATGTCGAAGGCGTCGCGATACGGCACCGCGCCCTGGGCGATGAGCCAGGCGATGTAGTGCATCAGGGGCGCGTCGTGGATCAGGGGCCAGGCGCGCGAGGCCCAGACGAGGTACGCGAGCAGCAGCGCGCTAGCGGCCGAAATAAGCTTCAATGACCCGCTCGTCGGCCTGGATGACGCCGGGCGCGCCCTCGGCCAGCTTCTCGCCGTGATCGAGCACGAACACCGTCTCGCAGAGGCCCATGACCACCTTCATGTCGTGCTCGACCAGCAGCACCGTCTTGCCCTGGTCGCGCAGCTGCCTCACCGCGTCGAGCAGCTCGTTGAGCAGGGTGCGGTTGACCCCGGCGGCCGGCTCGTCGAGCAGGATCATCTCGGGATCGGTCATGAGCACGCGGATGAACTCCACGAGCTTCTGCTGGCCGTAGGACAGATTGCCCGCGAACTCGCCGGCGAGCCGCTCGAGCTTCACGAGCGCGAGCAGCTCCCGCGCACGGCGCTCCGCCTCCGCGTACCCGGCCGTCGTCACCACCAGCAGGTTCTCGAGCGCGGTCAGCTCGGGGAAGACCCGGATCACCTGGAAGGTGCGGCCCATGCCGAGGTGGAAGATCTGATGCGGCTTGAGGCCGTCGATGCGCCGGCCCTTGAAGAGGATCTCTCCTTCGTCGGCCTGGTCCACGCCGGTGATGCAGTTGAACAGCGTGGTCTTGCCCGAGCCGTTGGGGCCGATGAGGCCGTAGATCCGCCCCGGCTCGAGCGCGAGCGAGACGCCGCCGACCGCGGCGACGCCGCCGAAGCGTTTCACCACCGAGCGGATCTCGAGGATGGGTGCCATCGCGCTCGCCGACCCGCTAGATGGTCCGGGGCAGGTTGTACTTCTGCTGGAGCACGCCCAGGATCCCGCGGGGCATCAGGAGCACCACCGCCACGATGATCGCGCCGAAGAGGAGCTGGTGGAGGTAGATGAAGTGCGCCCACACCGCCTCCTGGAACGCGAACAGCACGAAGCCCCCGAGCACCGGCCCCCAGATCGTCCCCTTGCCCCCGAACAGCGCCATCACGATCATGGTGATGGTCATGATGAGGGGGAACACCGAGAGCGGCTCGATGTAGCCCTGGTCGCGCGCGGAGAGGCCGCCCACGATCCCGGGAGCCGCCGCGGAGAGCAGGAAGGCGTAGAGCTTGTAGCGGTGGGTGTCGATCCCCATCGCCTCGGCGGCGACCTCGTCCTCGCGGATGGTCATGAGGCGCAGCCCGAAGCGCGAGGTGACGATGACGTAGGTGACCGCGGTCACCGCCGCCGCCACGAGACCCATCGCGTAGTAGATCTCCACGCTCGCGTCGAGCGTGGGCAGCGACAGCCCGTTGCCGCCCCCGGTCAACCCCTCGTAATAGGAGACGACCACCCGCATGACCTCGTTGAGCCCGAGAGTGGCGATCGCGAAGTAGGGCCCCTTCAGCCGCAGGCACGGCCAGCCGATCAGGAACGCGAGCCCCGCCGCCACCACGCCGCCGCCCAGGCAGGCGAGCGGCCACGCCCAGCCCAGCTTCACGATCAGCAGGCTCGAGGCGTAGGCGCCGGTGCCGAAGAAGACCACGTGGCCGAAGGACACGTAGCCGGTGAGGCCCGAGATCAGGTTCCAGGACTGGGCGAGCGCGACCCACATGAAGAGCTGGAGCATCACCCGCACGCCGTAGCCGGTGGCCTGCAGCGGATAGAGCGCGAGCCCCACCGCGAGCACCGCGAGGGCCGCCGGGAACCCGCGCTTCACACGCGTCCCTTCAGCAGGCCGGTGGGCCGGATCAGGAGGACCAGCACCAGCAGCACGTAGGCGACCGCCTCGTTGACCTGCGAGGTCAGGAAGAGCGACGCGAGCTGCTCCACGAGCCCCAGCAGCAAACCGCCCAGCAGCGCGCCCGGGTAGTTGCCGGCGCCGCCCAGCACGATGACCAGGAACGACTTGAACGTGTAGACCTGGCCCATCTCGGGCTGGATCGCCACCATGACCGCGACCAGCGAGCCGCCCGCGGCGGCGAGGGCGGAGCCGATCCCGAAGGTGATCAGGTGGATGCGCTGCACGTCGATCCCGCAGACCTGGGCCACCTCGCGGCTCTGGGACACCGCGCGGATCGCCTTGCCGAGCCGGGTCGACCGGAGGAACACGAAGGCGCCGAGCGTGATCGCGATGGCGAAGCCGCAGGTGGCGAGCCGCGGCTTGGACAGCGCGAAGGGGCCCACCACGAAGGAGCCGGTCAGGTACTCCACCGCGCGGAGGTCGGAGGTGAACGCGAGCTGGGCCAGGTTCACCAGGGCGATCGAGACGCCGAAGGTGAGCAGGAGCGATGACAGCTCGGGCGCGTCGACCACGCGGCGCACGAGCACCCGCTGCAGCGCGGCCCCGACCAGGAAGAGGAGCGGCATGGACACCAGCAGGGAGAGATACGGATTGAAGCCGATCCCCTGAAAGAGCCAGAACGTGGTGTAGGCCCCCATCATGAGGAGCGGGCCGTGCGCGACGTTGAGCACGCGCATCACCCCGAAGATCAGCCCCAGGCCCAGGGCCACCATCGCGTAGAGGGAGCCGGCGAGGAGGCCCGAGATGACCACCTGGCCGATCATGCTCGGCGTGATCAGGACGCCCACGGGCCCTCCGGAGCGTGCCCGCGCCCGCCGGAGGACCGGCGGGCGCGGCCCGGTGCTATCGCTTGCCCCACTCCGGCGTCGGGTAGCGCGGCTTACCGTTGGCGAGATCGTCCGGCCACACCACGATCCGCTTGCCGTCCTGCCACTGGAGCATGACCATCTTGTGCGCGATCTGGAACCCGTCGGGCTCGACCTTGTAGTCCCCGAACGCGGTCTTGATCTCCATCTTCAGGAGCTGGTCACGGACCTTGTCCGCGTCGAGGGTCCCCGCCTTCTTCACCGCCTCCGCGTAGATCAGGCAGCCCGCGTAGCCGGCCGCGGTGTGGTACGACGGCTCCTGCCCCTTGAACTTGGCCTTGTAGGCGGCGAGGAACTCCTTCTGCCCGGGATAGGGGAGCGACTCGTCCCACTGGGTGGAGCCGTAGGTGTACTCCGCGTTCTGCTTGAGCAGGTCGTAGAACTCGGGCAGATCCCCGCCCACCGTGAGCCCGAACATCTTCGGGTTGACGTTGAGCTCCTTCATCTGCCGGGTGATCGCCACCGCGTCGTCGAAGTAGGTGCCGGCCGCGATGACGTCGGGATTGGCGGCCTTGATCTTCACGAGCAGCGCGGAGAAATCGGTGTTGCCCTTCGGATAGGCCTCCTGCAGCACCACCTGCATGCCCCGCTTCTTCGCGGCCTCCGCGGTGCCGGCCGCCGACGCCTTCGGGAAGAGGGTGTCCTCGTTGATGATCGCGACGGTCTTGAGCCCGCGCTTGGCCGCCATGTCGATCAGCCCGTCGAGGTAATTCTCGGCGGGGGTGATCACCATGAAGATGTACTTGCGGCCCTTCTTGAAGATGGAGGTCGTGGCCGCGAGCGGCGCCACCATCACCTTCTTGTACTTCTCGGTGACGTTGGCCACCGCCTCGCTCACCGCCGAGGAGTACGGCCCCATGACCGCGTCCACCTTGTCCTCGGTGATCAGCTTCTCGTAGAGCCGCACCGCGGTGGCGGGCGTCGACTGATCGTCATAGATCACCAGCTCGACCTTGCGGCCGAGGATGCCGCCCTTGGCGTTCAGCTCGTCGATGCAGACGTCGTAGCCCTGCTTCTGGTACGTGCCGGGCTTGGCGTAGGTGCCGGTGACCGACATGGACGCGCCGATCTTGATCGGGGTCTGGGCACCCACGGGCAGCGGCAGCGAGGCGAACACGACACCGGCGAGGGCCACCGGGGCCAGACGTTTCCAGGACGTCATCGTCATGTGAATCCTCCTCGGGACTACCTCGGGCGGACGGGGCACGGCAAGAATAGGCCTTTCTTTTAGCAAACATGCCAGGAGGAGTCAAGGTTCCCAGCCCTGCCGCTTGACGCCGGGGGATGGCGCGCCGATCATGCGCTGTCATGCCCCGAGACGTCCGCCCGGTCCATCATCCCGACAAGCGCCACGTGGAGATGCCCTATGCGCCGGCGCTCCTGGTGCGGAGCGGCAGCCTGCTGTTTCTCTCGGGGCTCACCGCGGCCCCGGTCTATCACAGCCATCCGCACCGCGAGGAGGAGTTCGACCTGCCCGCGAACATGCGGGAGCAGGCCGTGCTCCTGATGGAGAACCTCAAGACCACGCTGGCCGCGGCCGGCGGCACCCTGGCCGACATCGTCTCGGCGACGCGCTACCTCACCGACGTGGCCGAGCAGGACGATCTCAACGCGGTCTGGGCCTCGTATCTGGGCGCGCACCGTCCCACCACCACGACCGTGGAGGTCTCGCGCCTGGCCACCCACGCC
>CAMLFJ010000276.1 GCA_946479205.1 uncultured bacterium
CGAGCCAGCTCGATCACGGCCTCGAGCACGTGCAGGCGTCGCTACCGCATCTGCGCGAGCTCGCGCTGGGGGGCACCGCGGTCGGCACCGGTCTCAACGCCCCACGGGGCTTCGGCGAGCGGGCGGCGCGCGTGATCGCGGAGCTGACCGGGCGGGCCTTCGTCTCCGCGCCCAACAAGTTCGAGGCCCTCGCGGCCCACGACGCCCTGGTCAACGCCCACGGGACGCTCCGGACCCTCGCGGGGTCGCTCACCAAGATCGCCAACGACGTGCGCTGGCTCGCCTCGGGGCCGCGCAGCGGCATCGGCGAGCTGCGCATCCCGGAGAACGAGCCGGGCAGCTCGATCATGCCGGGCAAGGTGAATCCCACTCAGTGCGAGGCGCTCACCATGGTGTGCGCCCAGGTGATGGGCAACGACGTGGCGGTGGGCATCGGCGGCGCCTCCGGCAACTTCGAGCTGAACGTCTTCAAGCCGCTCATCATCCACAACGTGCTGGGCTCGGTGCGCCTGCTCGCGGACGCGTGCGACTCGTTCGACACCTACTGCGCCCGCGGGATCGAGCCTGACCGCGAGCGGATCCGGGCCCTGGTCGATCGCTCGCTCATGCTGGTCACCGCGCTCGCGCCGATCATCGGCTACGACCGGGCCGCCGCGATCGCCAAGAAGGCGCACGCCGAAGGGCTCACGCTGAGGCAGGCGACCCTGGCGCTCGGATATCTGAGCGCCGAGGAGTTCGACCGCGCGGTGCGCCCGGAATCGATGGTGGATCCCGGCTAGCCGGCCGATGCCGGATCCGATCGGCTCCATCTTCGCGGTCTTCCTGCGCCTGGGCTTCACGTCCTTCGGCGGCCCCATCGCGCACCTGGGCTACTACCGGACGGAGTTCGTGGAGCGGCGCCGCTGGCTGAGCGAGGCGGCCTACGCGGACCTGGTGGCGCTCTGCCAGCTCCTGCCCGGGCCGGCCAGCAGCCAGGTGGGCTTCGCGGTCGGCCTCTCGCGCGGCGGCCTGGCCGGTGGGCTGGCCGCGTGGCTCGGCTTCACGCTGCCCTCCGCGGTGGCCATGGTCCTCTTCGCGCGGGGCGCCGCCGCCATGACCGGCCCGCTCAGCGCCGGGATCTTCCACGGCCTGCAGGTGGTGGCGGTGGCGGTGGTCGCGCAGGCGGTGTGGGGCATGGCGCCAACCCTCTGTCCCGATCGGACCCGGGCCACCATCGCGGTGTTCGCCACGCTCATCGTGATCGCCGTCCCCACCGCGATCGGGCAGATCGTCGCCATCCTCATGGGTGCCGCCGCCGGCGCCTGGCTCTGCCGGGAGGCGCCGGCGGTGCCGGCGACCGAGCGGTTGTCGGTACCCGTGCCGCGGGCCCTCGCGGTCGCCGCTCTCGCGCTGTTCGCCCTCCTCCTGATCGGGCTGCCCATCGCGGCCGCCGTCCTGCCGGTCCCGGCGGTCGCGGTGGCCGATGCGTTCTACCGGGCGGGCGCGCTGGTCTTCGGCGGCGGGCACGTCGTGCTGCCGCTGCTGCACGCCTCGGTCGTGGAGCCCGGCTGGGTGAGCGAGGCCGCGTTTCTCTCCGGTTACGGGGCCGCGCAGGCCGTGCCCGGGCCGCTATTCACGTTCGCCGCGTACCTCGGCGCGACCATGCCTATGCCTTCGGGATGGCCGGGCGCGGCGCTCTGCCTGGCCGCGATCTTCCTGCCCGGGCTGCTCCTGGTGCTCGGCGTCCTGCCGTTCTGGGTGTCGCTCGGCCGCGCCTCGCTCATGCCGGCCGGCCTGCGCGGCGTGAATGCCGCGGTGGTCGGCGTGCTCCTGAGCGCGCTCTACGATCCGGTGTGGACCAAGGGCATCGGAGGACCCGCCGACTTCGCGCTGGCCCTGGTGGCCTTCGCGCTGCTGGTGATCTGGAAGGCGCCGTCGTGGGGAGTGGTGCTGGTGAGTGCGACGGGAGGCGCGGCCCTCTTCGGCCGCTGAGGCGCGTCAGGCGGCGGGGCTGGGCTCTGCGGCCCGCGCGGGGTCGGTCATCTTGGAGAGGACCTCGCGAAGGGTGGCGAGGCGGATCGGCTTCTTCACCACCATGTCCACGCCGTCCGGCTTCTCGCCGGCCGCGTTCATGAGGTCGCCGAAGCCGGTGAGCAGGATGATCGGGGTGTCCGGCGAGACCTCCTTGACCATCGCGGCGAGCTGATCGCCGCCCACTTCCGGCATGGCCCGGTCCGTGATGACGAGGGCGTAGCGGCCCGCCTTGAACTTCTCGAAGGCCTCACGCCCGTTGACCGCGGTGTCCACGGTGTGGCCGTCGCCCATGAGGTACTCGCTGAGCACGTCGCGGGCGATCGGCTCGTCGTCCACCACCAGGACGTGGAGCGGGCCTGAGGACGGGGCCTGCGCGCGCGGCGCGGCCTCGCGGGCGAGGCTCGTATCGGCGGGCAGCAGGACGATGAAGGTGGTGCCCTTGCCGACCGTGGACTCGATGTCCATGGTGCCGCGGTGGCGCTTGACGATGCCGTACACCATGGGCAGGCCGAGGCCGGTGCCCCGCTCGCCCTTGGTCGAGAAGAAGGGCTCGAGGCAGCGGCGGCGCACGTCCTCGGTCATGCCGGTGCCGGTGTCGCTCACTTCCAGGAAGACCTGGGGCACCCGCGGAGCCAGCGGGGTCTCCTCGCTTGCCGAGGCCTCGCGCATCCCGGTGCGGATGCGGATGAGGCCGCCCTCGGGCATGGCGTCCACCGCGTTGAAGATGAGGTTGGCGAGCATCTCGCGCATCTCGGACTCGCTGCCGAGGATGCGCGGCACCGGCCGCATGTCGGCCTCGACCAGGATGGTGCGGCCGCCCCCGAGCGCCTCGTCGCGCCAGCGGGGGCGGGTGAGGGCCACCGCCTGCTCCACCATCTGGTTGAGCGACAGCGGCCGGTAGGTCTCGCCCTCCTCGCGCTTGCGGTAGAACTCGCGGAGCCGGCTCACCACGCTCGCCGCGTCCTCCACGCCGGTCATGATCAGCTTGAGGTACTTGGTGGACTTGGGCGTGTCCTGGAGGATCTCGGGATGCTCGAGCAGCATCTCCGCGTAGCCGGAGATCGGCACGAGGGCGTTGTTGAAGTCGTGGGCCAGGCCGCTCGCCATCTTGCCGACCGCGTTGAGGCGCTCCTGCTCGATGATGTGCCGCTGGGTGCGGTGCAGCTCGATGGCCACCGCCGCCTGCTTGGCGATGCCGTCGGCCAGGCGCAGGTCGTCCATCGTGAAGACGTGCGCGTCGCGCACCCAGGAGATGGCGAAGATGCCCAGGAGCTCGTCGCTGACCTGGACCGGCTGGATCAGGAGCGACGCCTGGGGCAGGAGCTGAAGAGCGGCCTGGTTGAAGCGCGGGTCGGTCTTGCTGTTGCTCGAGTGCAGCGCGGTGCGCAGGCGCTTCACGAGGTCGATCAGCGGGTCGTCCGGGGCCAGGGGCAGGCCGGAGAGCGGCTCGCGCAGGTCGCGCGGCACGTGGTAGCCCGCGAGCGGGATGAAGCGGTCGCCGCCGCCCGTCACGCACCACGCCACCCCGGTGTCGGCGCCCAAGATACGTACCATTTCTCTCGTGGTCCGCCGGATGGCCTCCGGGAGATCGGGGGCCGAGCCGATCGCCTGGCTGACCGCGAGCAGGGTCTCGGTCTGCTGCAGGCGCTGCTGGATCTCGTCGTAGAGCCGCGCCTTCTCGAGCGCCACCGCGGCCTGGGCGGCCAGTGTGGTGGCGAGGCGGATCTCCTCGTCGGTGAACACGTGGAGCGTCTTGAGGTGGTCGAGGATGAGCACGCCCGCGGTCCGGCCCTGGTGAATCAGCGGCACCACCAGCGCGGACTTGGCCTGGAAGAGCCCGACCCAGCCCTGGGGCACGCGCGGGTCGCTGCCCGGGTCCGAGATGACCACCGGCTCCTGACGCCGCACCGCCTCCAGCAGGAACGAGGGCATCTCCTCCAGCGCGAGCGCGCGCAGGGTCTCGGCGCCGTCCTCGCCCCGGGCGGTGCTCGCGCGATCGGCGAGCTGCGAGCTGACCGGGACCATGAGCTGGCCCGACTTGTCGCGCAGGAAGATGGAGCCCCGGTCCACCCGGCAGGCACGCGCCGCCCCTTGCGCGATGACCTCGAACAGGGCCTTCTGCTCGATCGCCGAGCCGATGGCCTCGGTCACCTCGAGCATGCGGTCTGTCTCCTCGGCGCGCTGCTTCACCGCCTTGAGCGCGTCGCGGAGCTGCTCGGTCGTGCGCTGGAGCTCCTGGGTGCGCTGCACCGAGCGCTGCGAGGTCGAGCTGGCCTCGGCGGTCGTGCGCCGATGACTGCGCCAGGCCGCGGGGAGCAGGATCAGGCACAGGGTACCGCCGGTGCCGAGCGCGATGTTCCAGGCGAGCAGGTTCCAGCGCTCGTGGGCCTGGTCCATGCGCAGCGGCGCCTGCGAGAGCTCGACCACTCCGACCACCCGCGCCGCGCCCGGGCCGTAGACCGGGACGAACAGGTCGGCCACGTTCGGCGAGACGAAGCTCTGGGCCTCCGCGTTCGGCGGGGCCACCGACGAGAACCGGACCGCCACGCGCCCGCTGATCGCGTCGCGCAGCTCGTGGCCGTCGGAGCGTTGGCCGATCAATCCGGACTGCACCGCCCATACGACGGTGCCCTGCGGGTCCCAGACCTTGATGTTGACGACACCCGGCAGCTCCCGGACGAAGCGCGCGCTCTCCTCGGCCCAGCGCTTGGGGCTGCGCGCATTCTGGCCGGCGAGCAGCTCGGGCAGCCCGCTCCGGTCCACCGCCCGCTGGGCGACCGCGGCGGTCTCGGTCCACTCCGGCTCGGAGACGGCCATCTCGAGGAGCCAGGACAGGCCGATCCCGAGGGCGCCGGTGAAGGCCAGGATCCCGATCATCCGCACCACGAGGGTGCGCGTGAGGCCGCGCAGGCTCAGGCGAGCCATGAGGGACTCCCGTTCCGCTCGCCGCCGGCGAGGCTCGCGAGAAGCTCGGGCACGCGGTCCGCCGAGACCGGCCGCGCGAAGAGGTAGCCCTGGCCCTGGTCGCAGCCGACCTCGCGAAGCTGGGTGAGCTGGTCCTGCGTCTCGATGCCCTCCGCGGTGACCGTGATGCCGAGGCTGTGCGCGAGGCTGACCACCGCCCGAGATCGGAAGAGCGTCGTGTAGGGAAAGAGTGTAGATCTCGGTGG
>CAMLFJ010000277.1 GCA_946479205.1 uncultured bacterium
CAGCGCTGCCAGCGCGGCTCGTGGCCCGCGAGCTCGAAGCTCGGGCCCTCCGGCTGGCGGATCTCGACCGGCTTGAGCCCGCCGCGCGTGCCCGCCGCCTCCGGCGAGTAGCCGGCGTCCTCGGGCGGTAGCGGGACGACGCCGCCGTCCTCCACCGCGACCACCGCCATCGCGTTCAGGTCCACGACGGTCAGCAGGTTGGCCACCGGCCGCGCGTAGCCGTTGTCCTGCGCGTGCCGCCGCACCCACGTGAGCGCGCGCACCAGGCGCCGGCCCTCGTCCTGCGGGAAGCCGAAGTTGCCGGCCGACCAGCAGTCCACCATGGCGAGGCTGAAATCGGTGATCCCTCGCCGGCGCATCGCCCCCTGCCACCGCGAGTCAGCGCGGACGGCCGCCTCGCAATCCACGAACTCGTCCTGCACGATGGCGGGCTGGGCGCCAGGGACGTGCTCCCAGGACCGCACGCGGCCCGCGGAGAGCGACACGACCGCCTCGTAGGTCTTGCCGGGCCTGGAGTCGATGAGCACCACGAAGGCGGCCCGCTCCACCGGGTCCCCCGGCCGGTGCGCGAGCACGACCTTCTTGTCCGGCTCGTGCAGCATGATGAAGATCGCCCGCACGCGCGGTCCCAGCGCGCGCTCCGTCCGCACGATCTCCCACGCCCGCTCGACCTCCGCCGCGCTCAGCGGATCCAGGGGATGGACGGTCGATGCCATGCGGTCGTCTCCTCCGCCGCCTACTCGGTGGCGAGCGGCGGCATCTCGCGGATGGGCCGCACCTCGATCGAGTGGCCGCCCACCCGCAGCAACGGGTGCTCGGCCGCGATCGCGAGCGCCTCGTCCAGGCTCGGGACGTCCAAAATGTTATAACCGCCCAGTTGCTCTTTGGTCTCGGCGAACGGCCCGTCCGTGGTGACCGCCTTGCCGCTCCGCATCCGCACCGTGGTCGCGGTGTGGGTCGGCAGCAGCGGGTCACCGCTCACGTAGACCCCGCGCTGCCGCAGCCCGGCCGCCGCCTCCACCGCGAGCTGGCGGATGGCCGTGCGCTCGGCCTCGGGCTTTGCATCCCACCACGCCTCGTCCCGGTACAACAGCAGCATATAGCGCATGGCGGTCGGATTTCTCTCAGTGCGCCACGCTCGGCACCGCGATCCGGAACGGCGCGGGCGGGCGGAACGCGAACGCGATGGCCACCGCCCCGAGGCCGATCCCGAACGAGCCGATGAAGAGCCAGGCGTAGCTCCCGAACGAATCGTAGAGCACGCCGCCGAGCCAGGGCCCGAGGGCCATGCCCAGGGTGGACGCGAAGGCGACCGCGCCGAAGGTGGCGCCCATGGTCCGCGCGCCAAAGTACTCGCGCACCACGATCGCGTAGAGCGGCATCACGCCCCCGTAGGCCAGGCCGAACATGAGGGCCAGCGCGTAGAAGCCGGCCAGCTCACGGGTGACGAGGTAGAGGCCCACCGCGGCCGCCTGGATGGCGAGCCCCACGATCAGCACGCGCTTGGCCCCCAGCCGATCGGCCAGCAGCCCACAGATCACGCGGCCGCTCAGTGAGGCCAGGCCCGCCGCGCTCAGCACGGTGGTGGCGGCCATCGCGGAGATGCCGTGGTCGATCACGTTGGTGACCATGTGGAAGATCGGGCCCGAGTGCGCCGCGCAGCACGCGAAGTGGGTGAGCGCGATGGCCGCGAACTGCGGGGTGCGCAGCGCCTCCGCCACTGTGAACTCGCGGGGCGCCAGGGCGCCGGGCGCGGGGAGCGGGGCGGGCGCCGCCGCGGGCGGATTGCGCACGAGCAGGGCGGCGGGAATGAGGAAGAGCCACGCGAGGTCGCCGATCACCAGCATCGCGACGCGCCAGTCGTAGTGGCTGATGATCCAGCCCACGAGGGGCGCCACCGTCATCGAGCCGAGGCCGAGTCCCGCCGAGACCAGCGCGACCGCGAGGCTCCGGTGCTCGACGAACCAGCGAGTGGTCGTCGCGGTCATCGGCGCGTAGAAGCTCCCGGCCGCGACTCCCACCACCACCCCGAACAGGAGCTGGAACTGGCCGAGCGTGGCCGCCTGGCTCGCGCCCACCAGGCCCCCGCCCAGCAGGATGCCGCCCGCGAGCACCACCGCCCGCGTCCCGAACCGGTCGGAGAGCGCTCCCCAGAGGAACGAGCCCACGCCCATGCAGAGGAAGTTCAGCAGCGCGGCCAGCGAGATGCCGGTGCGGGACCACCCCATCGCCTCGGACATGGGCTGGAGAAACACCCCGAGCGAGAGCATCGAGCCGATCCCGACGCACGTCATGACGATGCCGCACGCCACGATCACCCAGCCGTAGAAGATCTTCATCGCGCTCCCGGCAGCCTATCACGGGCCGGCTGCAGGAGCTGGACCAGGTTGCCCTCCGGGTCTTTCAGGGTCGCGATCGACACGGTGTCGTAGTCGGTGGGATCCTCCACGAACTCGACCCCGGCCGCCTGAAGGCGCTTCCAGTCCGCCACGAGATCGTCGGTCGCCAGGCCCACCAGGTGGCGGGCGGGGTCGGCGTTGCGCCCGCGGACGCCGTCGTGGGTGCCCAGCCCGATGCTGGGCCCCCCGGGCTCGCCCAGGACCACGAAGCGCGGGGACTCGATGGCCACCTCGAGGCCCAGCACGTCACGGTAGAACGGCAGCAGGTTGTTCAGATCCGCGCTCCAGATGGACACGGCCCTCAATCCCTTGATCATCAGCCCCTCCTGGTTGGTATCCTGTCCGTCGCCCTCGGTCCCCGGGGCGCCTCACGCGATGGTCGAACCGGCCGGCCCGGGATCGACAAGCGCGAAAAACACCGGCATCGTGTCGATTTACGCGACTCCGGAGCGACCATCTGGTGTCCGCACATCCCATCGCGAGGAGGGGCTATGAAGTACATCTGCCTGGTCTATCTTGTGGAGAAGGACATGAACGCCCTGTCCAAGAAAGAGGCCGACACCTGCACCGAGGAGAGCCTCGCCTACGACGAGGGCCTCCGGAGGAGCGGTCACCTCCTCGCCGCCCACGCGCTGCAGCCGGTCGAGACGGCCACGACCATCCGGGTCCGGAACGGCAAGCTGTCCACCACCGACGGCCCCTTCGCCGAGACGACGGAGCAGCTCGGCGGGTTCATCCTCATCGAGGCCCGCGACCTGAACGACGCCATCCAGGTGGCCGCGAAGATCCCGATGGGGCGCCGGGGCACCATCGAGGTACGACCCATCATGGAGCTCAAGCGATGAAGTTCCTGTTCATGATCTTCCACGACGAGCATATCCTCGATTCGATGCCCGAGGGCGAGATGCAGACCCTCGTCGATTCCGCCCTCGGCTACGACGACGAGATTCGCCGGAGCGGCCACTACATCGTGTCGAACGCGCTGCAGCGCGCCCGGACCGCCCGCACCATCCGGGTGCGCGGCGGCAAGGCGACCGTCACCGACGGCCCCTTCGTCGAGACCAAGGAGCAGCTCGGCGGGTTCTTCCTCATCGAGGCCAAGGACATCGACGAGGCGTGTGAAGTGGCCTCGCGATTCCCGCCGGCCCGTCTCGGGACCATCGAGGTGCGTCCGGTCCAGGAGCTGCGGCACTCCTAGCCGCGGCGCCGACCCGCCATGAGCCTACCCACGGCCGACGACGCCGCCCGCGAGGCGGTGGAGGCGGTCTACCGCTCGGATTCGCGGCGTGTCCTCGCCACCCTCATCCGCCTCCTCGGCGACTTCGAGCTCGCCGAGGAGGCGATGCACGAGGCCTTCGCCGCCGCGGTCGAGCAGTGGCCGCGCGAGGGCCCGCCGGCCAGCCCCCGGGCCTGGCTCGTGTCCACCGGCCGCTTCAAGGCCATCGACGCCATGCGCCGGCGCGCGCGGTTCGACGCCTCCCAGGCGGAGCTCGCCGAGCGGCTCGAGGCGGAGACCGCCGGCCCGCGGCCGGGGGAAGGCGAGGACATCGTGGACGACCGGCTCCGCCTGATCTTCACGTGCTGCCACCCGGCCCTGCCGCCCGACGCCCAGGTCGCGCTGACGCTCCGAGAGGTCTGCGGCCTCACGACCGAGGAGATCGCGCGCGCCTTCCTCACCGCCCCCCCGACGCTCGCCCAGCGCATCGTGCGCGCCAAGGCGAAGATCCGCGACGCGCACATCCCCTACGAGGTGCCCGCCCTCGCCGACCTGCCGGATCGCCTCGACACCGTGCTCCACGTGATCTACCTGGTGTTCAACGAGGGGTACTCCGCGTCCTCCGGGGAGTCGCTGACCCGCGCCGACCTCTCCGGTGAGGCGATCCGCCTCGGGCGCCTCCTCGTCGAGCTCCTGCCCGAGCCCGAGGCGATGGGCCTGCTGGCGCTCATGCTCCTGCACGAGTCGCGTCGCCCCGCGCGCACCTCGCCCACCGGCGAGCTGATCCTGCTGGACGACCAGGACCGCTCGCTCTGGAGCCGCGAGCAGATCGCGCAAGGCACCGCGCTGGTGGAGCGGGCGCTCGCCTCGCGCCGCATCGGCCCGTACACCCTCCAGGCCGCGATCGCGGCGGTGCACGCGGAGGCCCCCGCGGCCGCCGCGACCGACTGGGGCCAGATCGTCGGGCTCTACGACGTGCTGGTGCGGGCCGAACCGTCGCCGGTGGTCGAGCTGAACCGGGCCGTCGCGGTGGCGATGCGCGACGGCCCCGACGCCGGGCTGGCCCTGATCGACGTGATCCTGGCGCGCGGCGATCTCGCCGACTATCCGCTGGCCCACTCGGCCCGGGCCGAGCTGTGCCGCCGGCTCGGCAAGACCGGCGACGCCCGCGCGTCCTACGAGCGCGCGCTGGGCCTCACCCGCCAGGACCCGCAGCGGCGCTTTCTCGAGCGCCGCCTCGCGGAGCTGCGGAGCTGAGGGCGACGCCCGCGGTTTGACCGCCCCGGGACGATCTGGCAGGATCGCCTCACTCTCGCCGTCCCCGGAGGCCGCCCGATGCGCATGCCGCTCGAAGACGTGACGGTGCTCGACCTGAGCCACGCCCTGGCCGGACCCTTCTGCTCCACCATGCTCGCCGACTTCGGCGCCGAGGTCATCAAGCTCGAGCCGCGCGGCGCGGGCGACATCGCGCGGGCGTGGGGTCCGCCCCTGCCCGGCGGCGAGACCTCCTACTTCGTGAGCCTGCATCGCAACAAGAAGGGCATCGAGGTGGACCTGAAGCACC
>CAMLFJ010000278.1 GCA_946479205.1 uncultured bacterium
CTCGATGCCCTGGCCCGAGACCGCGCCCAACCGGCTCATCCGTGCCCTCGGCCGGCTGCTGGAGGCCGAGCGCCCGCTGCGGATCCTCCCCGAGGTCCAGGAGTACTTCGCCAAGCTCGGCTCGGTGCTGCCGGGCGAGGCGGGGCGGGGCTACGACGATCTCGAGCGCTCGCTGCGCGATGATGGCTTCCGCCGGGCCTTCCTGGCCAAGCGCCTGCACGCCGCGATGCTGCGGACGACCTTCGCGGTCACCATGCTCAAAGGGAGCGAGAAGCGCAACGTGATCCCGCCGGAAGCGATCGCCGACATCGACTGCCGCATGCTGCACGGGGACGACCCCGAGGAGATCGTGCGCTGGGTGCGCGGCGTGATCGCCGACGAGCGGGTCGAAGTGAGCCTCTCCAACCCGCCCCCCAAGATCCCGAACGCCTCGCCTCCCGACACCCCGCTCTACAAGGCGCTCGGCCAGGCGCTCGCCCGGCGCGCCCCCGGGGTGGTGGTGGCGCCCGACATCCTGGTGGGCTTCACCGACAACTGGGTGTTCCGGAACTGCGGACTGCACGGCTACGGGTTCAGCCCCTTCATCCTGGGCGACGACGAGTGGCGGCGCGTGCACGGCAACGACGAGCGGATCTCGCTCGAGAACCTCCAGGAGGGCGCGCGCTGCCACACCGAGATGCTCCTGGACGTGGCGGCCGCGTGATGGCGGGCCGGGCGCTCGTGATCCGGCGGGGTACCGAGCGGGACGTGCCCACCATCCTGAAGCTGATCCGCGGCCTCGCCGAGTACGAGCGGCTCGCGCACGAGATGGAAGCCACCCCCGCGCGGGTCCGCGCCCACGGGTTCGGGCGCCGCCGCTACTTCGAGACGATCATCTGCCGGCGCGGCGGCAAGCCGGTGGGGTTCGCGCTGTACTTCTTCACCTACTCCACGTTCCTCGCCCGGCCGACGCTCTATCTGGAGGACCTCTTCGTGCTCCCCGAGGATCGGGGGATCGGGGCCGGGAAGGCGCTGCTCCGGGCCCTCGCGCGCATCGCGGTCCGGCGCGGGTGCGGGCGCCTCGAGTGGGCGGTGCTCGACTGGAATCGGCCCGCGATCGGCTTCTACAAGCGGCTGGGGGCGAAGCTCCGCCGCCAGTGGATCCTCACGCGGCTCACCGGGGCCCCGTTGCGCCGGCTGGCGCGCTGAGCCCGCGGTGATCCGCCGCGCCCTCGCGCTCTCGCTCCTGGCGCTGCTGGTCGCGCCGGTGCCGGGGGACGCCCAATCCATCACGTGCCCGCCCGGCACCACGCGCGGCGGCACCGAGAGCGAGGCCGGGAAGTTCCACTGGTGCGAGCAGACCTCGCCCGGCGGGCCGATCCGGCAGGGTCCGATGGTGGGCTTTCATCCCAACGGCCGCCGCAGCTTCGAGCTGAACTTCGTGGACGGCTCGCCGCGGGGCTCCGTCCGCGCCTGGTACGAGGGGGGCCAGCCGAGCATGACCGGCGAGACGCGTCCGGACAACGGGACGCTCATCCTCTGGGACGAGCGCGGCCGGAGGCGGGCTCAGGTCGACGTGCGCGACCGGGTGGTCGCCACCCGGGCCTGGGACGAGGAAGGGCGCGAGGAGCGCTACCAGGAAGCGAAGCTCGTGAAGGCGATGCCGGCCAACCGCAACCTCGGGTTCCTCATGCAGCTCTGGGCGGTCGGGATCGGCATCCAGTAGCGCGTCACCTCACGCGGCGACCACCGGCGGGATCCGGTCGGCCCAGGGCGCGGCGGCCTCGAACGCGGCGGCCGCCTGCAGGACCGCGGCCTCCTGGCGGCGGCGCCCGACGATCTGCAGGCCCACCGGCAGCCCGCTCTTCGTGAAGCCGCACGGCACCGAGATGACGGGCAGCGCGGTGACCGTGATGCCGTAGGTCAGGAAGAACCACTGGGTGTAGTTGTCGAGGGCCTTCCCGTTGATCTCGGTGGGGTAGCGCTGTTCCACCGGGAACGGGGGCATCGCCACGGTGGGCAGGATCAGCAGGTCGCGCGTCTCCATGAACGCGCGGACTCGGTGCCACAGGCCGGTGCGCAACTTCTCGCCGTTGCCGATCTGCTCGGGGGTGAGCGAGAGACCCTGCTTGATGTTCCACACGAGCCCGGCCTGCATCTCCGATTCCCAGCGCGCCAGCTTGTCGGCGTGGCGGGCGACCATGCCGAGCCCGCGGGTGGCCAGCACGATGTCGTTGACCTCCCCGAAGTCGGGGCTGGCCCGCTCGATCTTCGCGCCGAGGGAGCGGAACACCGCGGTGGCGCGCTCCGCGACCGCGGCCACCTCGTGATCCACCGGGATCAGCCCGTTGAGGTCGGGCGTCCACGCGACCCGCCAGCCCTTGACGGAGGGCCGCTTCACCGCCGCGGTGAACCGGCGCGTGTCCACGTCGTAGGAGAGCGGGGCGCGGTCGTCGGGTCCCGCCATCGCGGCCAGCATGAGGGCGATGTCGCCCACCGTGCGGGCCATCGGGCCGGTCACGCTGAGGGAATCCCAGCCCAGATCCGCCGGATAGACCGGGATGAGGCCGGGCGAGGTCCGGAAGCCGACCACGCCGCAGAACGCGGCGGGCGTCCGCAGGGAGCCGCCGAGGTCCGAGCCCTGGGCGAGCGGGCCCATGCCGGTGGCCAGCGCCACCGCGGCGCCGCCGCTCGAGCCGCCGCAGGTGAGCGCGGTGTTCCACGGGTTGCGGGTGACGCCGAAGACCGCGTTGAAGGTGTTGCCGCCCGCGCCGAACTCGGGCGTGTTGGTCTTGCCGACCACGATCGCGCCGGCCCGCTTGAGCCGATCCACGTAGAGCGCGTCCTCCTCCGGCACGTGGTGCTCGAAGATCTTGGATCCCCACGTGGTGCGGATGCCCTTGGTCGGCGTCAGGTCCTTGATCGAGACCGGAACCCCGTGCAGCGGCCCGAGGGTGGCGCCCTTGCGCGCGAGCGCGGCGGTGGCCTTCCGGGCCGCGGCCAGCGCCTGCTCCCGGGCGAGCGTGACGTAGGCGTTCACGCGCGGGTTCACCGCGTCGATGCGGGCGAAGACCGCCTGCATCACCTCGAGCGGGGACGCCTTGCGGGCGCGGTAGAGGCGCTGCAGCTCGGTGGCGGGCACGAAGCACAGGTCACGGTCGGACACGGGCGGTCTCCTCGGCGGTGGGGGTTACGACAGGACTTTGCGGGGGTCGAGCGCGTCGCGGAGGCCGTCGCCGATGTAGTTGATGCTGAGCACGGTGAGGAAGATCGCGGTGCCCGGGAAGAGGGCCCAGTGCGGGGCGAAATCGAGGTTGTCCTTGGCGTCGAAGAGGATGCGCCCCCACGTCGGGATGTCGGGGGGGAAGCCCAGGCCCAGGAACGACAGCGACGACTCCGCGATGATCGCGGCGGCCACGTCGATCGTGCCGGCCACGATGACCGGGCCGACCGCGTTGGGCAGGATGTGGCGCACGACCTGCCGCACGGGCGGCGCCCCCAACCCGCGGGCCGCTTCCACGAACTCCTTCTCCCGGAGCGAGAGGAACTGGGCGCGCACGAGCCGGGCCACCGGCATCCAGCGCAGGCCGCCGATCACGAACACCATCAGCATGAACACGCCCATCTCCGGGCCGAGCACCTTCTTCAGCGAGTCGCGGAAGAGATACGCGAGGAGCAGGAGCAGGGGGAGCTGGGGCAGGGACAGGAAGAGGTCGGTGAGGCGCATCAGGGCGTGGTCGGTGGCGCCGCCCATCTGCCCGGCGACCGCGCCGATCAGGGTGCCCGCGATGATCGCGATGAGCATCGCGGCGACGCCGACCGCGAGCGAGATCCGGCCCCCGTAGAGCATGCGGGCCAGGAGATCCTGGCCGAGGTCGTCGGTGCCGAGCGGGTGCGCCCACGAGGGCGCCTTGAGCTTGGCCTTGAAGTCGATCTCGTTGATGGGGACCTTGTAGACGAAGGGCCCCACCAGCACCGCCACCACCATGACCAGCAGCACCACCATCCCGACGGTGGCGAGCCGGTGCTTGCGGAAGCGCCGCCAGGATTCGCTCCAGAGCGTCTCCACCCGGGGCCGCCGGGCGACCGGGACCGTCCTCCGGACCGTCTGGGACGCCACGCCGTTCGGAGGAGGAGTCATCCTGAGCCTATCGGTATGAGATGCGCGGATCGAGCCAGCCGTAGAGCAGATCCGCGACCAGGTTGAAGAGCACGACGAGGCACGAGAACACGAAGGTGATCGCCATGATCACCGGGGTGTCGTTGGCGAGGATCGAGGTGATCAGGAGCGAGCCGATGCCGGGCACCCGGAAGATCTGCTCGGTGATCACCGCCCCCGTGAAGATGCCGGGGATCTGCAGCGCGACCAGGGTGACCACCGGGATCAGGGCGTTGCGCACCACGTGCTTGAGGATCGTGACCCGCTCGGACAGCCCCTTGGCCCGCGCGGTGTTGATGTAGTCGAGCCGGACCACCTCCAGCACCGCCGAGCGCACGTAGCGCGTCATCGCCGCGCCCTGGGCCAGGCCCAGCACGGTCACCGGCATGATGACCTGGCGCACGTTCTCCCAGTACCAGCGCCAGCCCGAGCCGCTGATGTCCGAGCGATAGATGAAGGGCAGCCAGTCGAGGTAGATGCTGAAGAACAGGATGAAGAGGATGCCGGTGAAGAAGGTGGGCAGCGAGAAGCCGATGAACGCGAACGTGGTCGAGATCTGGTCGAAGAGCGAGTAGGGGCGGATCGCGGCGTAGACCCCGACCGGCAGGGCCACCAGGAGCCCGAGGAGCTGGGCCAGGCCGAGCACCCAGAGGGTGGTGGGCAGCCGCTGCAGGATCAGCGTGCCCACGTCCATGCGGCTCACGAAAGAGAAGCCCCAGTTGCCCCGCATCATGGACGTGAACCAGCGCGCGTAGCGCACCGGGATCGGGTCGTCGAGGCCGAACTGGGCGCGGAGGTTGGCGCGCACCTCCGGGGGGACGTTGGGGTTGGTGGCCAGCTCCTCGAACGGATCGCCGGGGGCCAGCGCCAGGACAGTGAACAGCACCAGGCTGATCCCCGCGAGCACGGGGATCAGGATCAGCACGCGCCGTAGCAGATACCTCGACATCTACTCAGTGCCGCGGACGGCGGGCGAGACCCTCATCGGGCCTCGCCCGCCGGTCGGCCTAGGCCTCTCTGTGCCAGT